>NZ_JAEQDE010000086.1:0-24742 GCF_020737865.1 Microcoleus sp. PH2017_35_SFW_U_B | reverse complement strand
TCTTGAAGGAGTCAGTAGAGGCGCTTTGATTTCGCCTTTGAAAGTTCGCATTTGGACTCTTCAAGAATCCCCGTCCCGGAGCGGGCTGGGGAGTATCAAATACAAAGACCGCTTGTGTTGTTGGGCGATCGCCCGTTTGTTACCCTCTGGGCAATGGATAATTGTCGCCCGCTGCCGCAGTCGCTCCGATGCAGAGGGGCATTTTCAGTTTTTGCGACAAACTATACCCCACGTTAAGTTTGAGGTTGTGTTCGATTTAAACGGGGAAAGTAATCGTTTGGAGGCATTGCGCGATCGTGCTTCTAATTCCCTCAGCAGCGCGTTGTAGATTTTAATCTTCGCGGCGATTTCTGTTTGGCGATCGCTCTTTTTGTTGCTAAGGGCGATCGGCCGTACCATCTTAGTCAAATCAGAATTTACACTGCGGTAGCCTCAAGACTAAAATTCTCCGAACAGGACTTTATCAACCCTGGGTTGTGGTAAAATGCTCGTATATACAGTGCTTCTTCGTTAGTTAAAAATATGCGATCGCAACTAGAACAAATTACGCTTCAAGACAGAAATGCCGCTGAAATGGAAATTCGCGACAAGCGGCAGCAAATTAATTACGACACGAAACAGTATCCAGTCGAAATACTCGTTCAAAAATATCTGGAAGGAATTAACGATGATACTAATAAATTGTTTATTCCAGACTACCAACGTCAAATTGTTTGGGATGACACCAGGCAATCAAAGTTTATTGAGTCTGTAATTTGGGGGATACCAATACCTTATATATTCGTTGTTGAGATCCGTCATGATGAAAATGATGAACCACGTTTAGAGATCGTAGACGGCGCACAACGCATTCTTACCCTAGCTAGATTTATCAATAACGAATTAACATTAAGTGGACTCGAAAAAATAGAGCAATTAAATGGATTTAAGTTTGCCGATCTACTGCTTTCTCGTCAGAGAAACTTCAACCGAACTACAGTTCGGATTATCCAACTAACCCAAGCTGCCAACGAGGAAGTCCGAAGAGATGTATTTGAACGGATACAATCATTTTAACAGCCAAGTAAAGAAATTTCAATAAAGCACAAAATATACTGCTGCAATTATTGGTATAATCAAAATAATTTGTGCATATTCAATATGTTGGCAGTCGAATATAATCATGGAAACTGTATTCTTAGAATTTAATATACGTGCTAAAGATGTGGATGATTACTTTGTATTTTTGGACAGCCTGGAAAAACAGACAACGCAGTTAGCTTTACTTGATACTACTGGCAACTACCAAATTAAAAGCCTAGATCCAGAGTTAGCAAAAACGCTCAAAGCCAATGGTTTTTTGTTGCTATATAACTTGGTTTAATCCACTATGCGAAATGCGATTGAAGCCATATTTGAGGAGTTCAAAAATAAAGCAGTCACCTTTGACCAACTCAAACCAGAAATTAAACTGATTGTCCTCCAAAATCTTAAAAATCGTTCTCCTAAGAAAATTTATTTAACAATTAATCAACTCTCTACTGATATAATCACAGCTACATTTGAACGCGAGGAACTGTTTTCAGGAAATGTGGATGCTAGGTTAATTAAAGAAATAGCAGACAAATACGGTTTTTCATATCAAACAGACTTTCCTAAGACCAAAAATGGGCAAAATCTTGTAGTGATTAAAAGTAATAGAAATGATTTAGCCCACGGGATTAAGTCTTTTGAAGAAGTGGGGGGATATCAGGCTATTGAGGAACTATTAGAAATGAAGGAAGAAGTCATAGAGTATTTGCGTCAAATACTTGAGAATGTTAAAAGTTATCTGGACAATCAAGAGTATTTGGACGTAAATACAAATAATCCTTAATTTTAGGCTAAGAAACCGGGTTTCTAGAGTAATTTTGGTTGGGTGGCGACATATCTCATAAGAAACCCGGTTTCTGGGAATGATGGGAGGGGTAAGAAACCGGGTTTCTAGGGTAATTTTGGTTGGGTGGCGAGATATCTCCGAAGAAACCCGGTTTCTAGGAATGATGCGAAGGCTACTTCCGCACCATCACTGACTTAATTACAGCATTCGGTTGATACTTGTTAGTCTCAAAAAATCCCCCTTTACCCGCGCCATAAACTCCTGCAAATTGCTTCCCAGCAGCCTTGGGAACAAACAAGAACTTTTTGCTCGGTTGGTTGGCAAAAACTACATTTTCTCTCGATTCATTATCCACATTATAAGATAAAGTAGTCTTGCCGTAAATTGCCTCGGCTTGTTTTAATGTCATTCCTGGCCCGACGCCTTGAGCTGTTTTATAATTAGAATTGTCAGTCATCAAAAGTTCGATCGCATCCGCATCTTTCAGCTTTGTACCCGCAGCGTAAATAATCCGATACTGTACTTTTCCCGATCGACTAATCGCCACTGCATCGAAGTCTACCATAAAAGGAGACTCTACCTTAAACTGGGCTGTGGAACCTAGAGCCTGCTTGAGTTGTCCCAAAGTCATGCCGATTTTTGCTTCGCCAATTGTGCGATCGCCAATTGCTACACTTGCAGAGGAAGGTTTTGCAGCAGCATTGGCTACTTCCCCCAGAGTATTTGCACCTGCGCGCGCCACAGCAGCGCCGGGAGTCGAGATGAAGGTGAAGTGACTGGCGATCGCCAGCAAAACAGCTATCATTGATCCAGATAAGATTTTTATATTCAACATGACTAATTCTCCTCGATTTCAATTTCGACTATCAACCCGCATTTTCTGGACTGTCCTAGGGATAACTTTATTAGTTTGGATTCTCAGAGGTGTTGGCCTCTTAACATTCCTTCCCGGTGGTGTTATTTGGATACTGATTTTTCTGTCTTTTGTTGCGGGTATACTCAGCACTGTACTGCGCCGATAATCCGACATCCGGTAAGTGACAAAATTTAATAATTTAGTTTTCTGTTCGTTTCGTCTTAATGCTGAAACTTATTTTTTGGGATTAACAATAAGATTATTGAAAAAAATCTACCAAATAAATATTATGTTTGTTTATAATACCATTGGGGTCGAGTGCGGAGCTGTTAAATTGTCGATAGGTAGCTAGAGATTTTTCGTGGCGACACATCCTACAACTACCAACTACCAACTACCAACTACTAACTACTAACTACTAACTACTAACTACTAACTACTAACTACTAACTACTAACTACTAACTACTTTAGCAATTACCATTTGTTTGATTGTTTCATTGCCTTTCCCACAGTCACATTTAACTGAGCACCGATCAACATCGCCAAACAACACAGATAAAGCCAGAGCAGCAAAACGATAAAAGTTCCGATCGTGCCGTAAGTCCAATTGTAATTGCCTAAATTCAAAACATAAAATCGAAATAAACCTGAAAGCATCGCCCATAGCAGAGCTGCAAACACAGCCCCGGAAAAAATTGGTGTCTCTGGGTGACGGCGGCTCGGCCCGTAGCGGTAAACAAAGGCAAAGGCAAGGGATACAATGCCCAAGGTGCTAGGCCAACGCCACAGTCGCCAAACACCTAATAATTGTGCTTCTAAGGGACAATCTGGCAGAAACATTAGGCAACTCTTGACATCTTTTAAATTGCAATTTGCTACCGACTCTAACAGGCAACTCTGGCGGGCAATAGCTTGCACAATTAAGTCGCTGACAAAGACAACTCCTGATGCTAAGATTAGTAGCAAAATTGTACCAATGCTTAGAGAAATAGAAATAAGTTTTGCTTTAACAAAAGATCGAGTTTGAGTAGCCGGGATTTGATGAATTTGATCGAGGGCGGCCATCGCGGCGCTCATTACTCCAGAAAATGCCCACAGCGATACTACAAAACTTAGTGAAAATAGCTGTTGGTTGCGTATTGAAAGAATTTCTGTGAGGGAACTCCTAATCAAATTTCGGATTTCATCGGGTATAACTTTGCCCAAAAGACCGGCCATTTGATACAGTGTTGATTGCAAAGGTTCAAACAGGGCGATCGCCGACAAGATAGCCAACAGCCCCGGAAACAGCGCCAGCATAGAATTGTAGGCCATTTCGGCAGACAGCCCGGGCAACCGCTGCTCTCCCGCTTTCACGCCGACTTCCTTGAGCGTGCTCCAAGTCAAACAGCGACAGAAGAGCCAAAAATCACCAAATTTCCTTTTAACAGCTCTCAGCAGCCTCAAAAGTGTCTTAAACAAAGCTAAAATCAGGTAGCGCAACCAGTAATAAATGTTCATAGCTTACAAATTCCCAATGACTAATGACCAATGACTAATCTAAAATCTAAAATCTAAAATCTAAAATAAACAATATGTCTCAAGATATCAGACAGTGGTTAGATGAAATTAAGCGACTACAACAGCAGTTGACAGAGGTTTCGCGCGATCGCGATGACGCTGGTGAAAGTGCGGCTCAATGGCGCCAACTCTACAATACTGAAGCTGAGCAGCGCCGGAATGATGCTAAGTTAACTCAGCAAAGCATCGATGCTTTGGAAGCACAGATACAGGAATTTCAAAGTTTCTCCCCGATTGCGCCGGAAGGCGATGAGGCTGGAGTTGCTCGCCAGCATGAGGTTGAACAACTGCATACAGTTGGGGAACTTAAAACTAAGTTAACAGAAGTTCTCGAAGAGCGCGATCGGGCGATCGAACAAATTAAACAACTCACTCAAGCGCTCAAACAAGAAGAAGCCCGTCACGCCGAGACTAGCAGAAATTTAACCACCGCCCTAGCAGACGCCGTTGACTTGCTCACCAAAGCACAAACTATTCCTACTGCAAAAATGGAACCATCACCAGCCTATTCTCTAGAAATAGTCCCTACTCGCACTGCAAATCCGGGCGAAACTGCGATCGAAATCCGCCAAAATCCCGCGCAAATTGGCCGGAATCCCGCCCAGCTTCCACCTTCTAAAAACCAGTTACTCGATTTACCGCCGTTTGGGAATTAGTCATTAGTCTGTAGTCTGTATTCCAACACTCGCATCGGGTTTATGGCGATGGGCGATCGGAAATCATTTTAAAGTTTTGGTTTCTTCAATTAGAAACCTGATAAATGGTTTTACTCCGATCGCACGGATGGAAACATCGACCGCGACTAAACCAATTGTAGCAGCGATCGTTACTGCGAGTACCCAAGTTTTTAGGCCTCCAGGCGTTTGCGTAATTAAGGTACAAATTATCTGAAAAGGTTTAAGAATGCCCTCGAATTCTTCGATTGTTTTTTGGAATTTAGCAATATCCTGATTATAAACTTCAAACTCCCGTTGGTATTGCTCTTGTTTGACCTCTAGGCGAATGAGTCTTTCTTTTAAGTCCTCCAAGCCTTCCAATTCTTCTATGAGCTTTTTATTTTTGTTAAACATGGTGGTTTCCTCTAAAACTTACAACGATAATAACGAGGGTTTAACTGAAAATGCAAATTTTGAGAACGGATTATGTAGATATAAATAGATGTCAAAAGAAAGTAGAATTTAGTAGAAACTGGTAGAATTAAGTGTTGGATACTTCCAAAGTAGAATTTAGTAGAAACTGGTAGAATCAAGTGGTTGGGTACTTGCCAGGTTTCGGAAGCATTGATAGACTGATATTATCGTCTCTCAAAGGTAAAGGCAATGAAATTACCCAGGTATGAAGACCATGAAAAAGACTTTCTTGCAGCAATGGCAACGAAATTTGGCTTTACTGGCAAAAATCTGATAGTATTTTTGCTGCGGTTCTGCGAAAAAGATGCAGAATCGAATGATAGGACTTTAGCTGATGAATGGCAAGGTGAATTACTAGAGGGAACTAAAAAGGAAGAGAAAAATCCGAATGATACTAAAAAAAGTGTAGATGCGGCGGCTGCTATTTTGCGCGATCGTTTACAAGTAATTTGCGACAAGCTGAAAGATGAAGGGTGCGACTTTGGGAAAACTGAAAGAGGCCGCTGGAAAATAGGTAAAGCTTGGTTACAAAAAGTTAAGTTTCCTGAATGGGCAAAAGAACAGGGTTTAATTAAACCGCGCACTATCGAAGAATGTTGGAACGAATTAAAAACGAAAGTTGAAAATTCCCAACCTACGAAAGCAGGAGAAATCCAATCAGAATTAATTGTGGAAAAATGGGAACCGCGACTATCAGGTATGGGCGCACGACGGAACATCAAACGTCAACAATTCCCGGCTAATAGCGATTTAACTTATCGGGTGATTTCTCCCCAAGTCGGACATTTAATCTTATTTGAACGGGAACCTAACGGCACGATTGTTTGTTTGTGTCCCTCGGAATTTGCCCGGTCATCCTACCATGCAGGGAAAGAGACGAAGTTACCCCATGCTGACTCGGAGGATAAATTCTTTGGCTCCGATGAGCTAGGATGGGAACAACTGCTTGCTGTGATTACTCCTGAATTACCGCCTTTTCAGTGGTTGGAAGATAGTCGCCAGAAAGCCTTAGAAGTCAATCAAGAGCATTTAGCGGAAATTTTGGACTATTTGAATGGTCAAACGAACGCTGAGGTGTTATATACCGAATATCTGGTTGTTGCTGCTTAAATTTAGAGGTGATGGAACCATGAACGAAGAGAATGCTTGGGAACAACTCAATGAACAAGTTGGTGAACTCTATTATCAAGGGAAATTCAATGAAGCGATAGAGATTGCTGAACAAGCATTAATCTTAGCTCAATCTCTTCACCCTGGAGACCATCCTCATGTAGCACTCAGTTTGAATAACTTGGCGTATCTCTACGAATATCAAGGACGCTACGCGGAAGCTGAACATCTTTACCTACAGGCGTTAGAAATGATAAAATGCCTATTTCCAGGCAATCATCCTGATGTAGCACTCAGTTTGAATAAATTGGCATCACTCTACGAATCTCAAGGACACTACGCAGATGCTGAACATCTCTACCTACAGGCGTTAGAGATGTGGCAACGCCTATTTAATGGCGACCATCCCTATGCGGTAACCAATCTGGATAACTTGGCATTACTCTACTACTCCCAAGGACGCTACACAGATGCCGTACCTCTCTCACAAAAAGCGTTAGAGATGAGAAAACGCCTATTTCCAGGCAATCATCCTGATGTGGCAACCAGTCTGAATAACTTGGGATCACTTTACAACATCCAAGGACGCTACGCGGAAGCTGAACCTCTCTACCTACAGGCGTTAGAGATGTGGCAATGCCTATTTAATGGCGATCATCATGATGTGGCAACGAGTTTGAATAACTTGGCATATCTCTACAACTCCCAAGGACGCTACGCGGAAGCTGAACCTCTCTACCTACAGGCATTAGAGATGAGAAAACGCCTATTTAATGGCGACCATCCTGATGTGGCAACGAGTCTGAATAACTTGGCATTACTCTACTACTCCCAAGGACGCTACGCGGAAGCTGAACCTCTCTACCTACAGGCGTTAGAAATGATAAAACGCCTATTTAATGGCGACCATCGTGATGTCGCAACCAGTTTGAATAACTTGGCATCACTTTACGACTCCCAAGGACGCCATGCAGATGCTGAACATCTCTACCTACAGGCGTTAGAGATGAGAAAACGCCTATTTAATGGCGACCATCATGATGTGGCAAACAGTCTAAATAACTTGGCATCACTTTACGAATCCCAGAGACGATACGTGAAAGCTGAACCTCTATACCTACAGGCGTTAGAGATAATAAAACGCCTATTTCCAGGCGACCATCCCAATGTGGCAACCAGTTTGAATAACTTGGCATATCTCTACAACTCCCAAGGACGCTACGCGGAAGCTGAACCTCTCTACCTACAGGCGTTAGAGATGAGAAAACGCCTATTTAATGGCGACCATCATGATGTCGCAAGCAGTCTGAACAACTTGGCATTACTCTACAACTCCCAAGGACGCTACACGAATGCTGAACCTCTCTACCTACAGGCATTAGAAATGATAAAACGCCTATTTCCAGGCGACCATTCTAATGTGGCATCTAGTCTGAATAACTTGGGATTATTTTTAACAGCTATGAACCGGCCCCAAGCAGCCTTTGAAAAAATACGCCAAGCCACCGAAATGGAGACTCGCTTAATTCGTCGTAATTTTGCCTTTAGTTCAGAAAAAGAACGACTGCAATATATTAAAAATAATAGAGAAAAATTAGAGATTTTCATATCTTTAGTTTCTCAACATTTATCCAACTATCCCGAACAAGTCCAAAAAGCCTTAGATGTCGTTTTAAAACGCAAATCTCTGACGGCAGCAGCGCTAGCGGCGTTTAACTTTGCCATCCACAGCCAACGCTATTCCCACCTCAAACCCCAGTTTAATCGCCTCCGTTCTTTGCAAGAAGAACTGTTTCACCGCACCTATAGTTTCCCCATTCAAGATGCAGCAACTCGCATAGAAGTTTATCGTGATGGTTTGGGAGAGTATCAAAAAAATATTGCGGAATTAGAACAACAATGTCAACAATTAGAAAAGGAACTCGCCACCCAAGTTCCTGAGATTCAACTGGAACATCAAACCGTAGATCGTCGGGCGGTTGCGTTGGAATTACCCGCTAATGCGGTATTAGTGGAATATGTGCGGTTCGATCGCTATGATTTTACAGCCCCCGAAGCTAAAAAATGGAAATCTGCGGAATATTGGGCATTTATTTTACCCGCCGAAGATTCCGATGCGGTGCAGATGATTTCATTAGGTGAAGCCCAACCCATTGATGATTTAATTGACAATGTACGTCAAGTTTTATCCTTAGAAAACAATCCCCCACCTTCAGAAATAATGGCAGCAAGAGGAGGCACGAAAAAAACAGGTGAAGCACCACTAGAAGAGCGATTAAATGCTTATCAATATAACCCCGAATATCCCAACGCCCTACGGGAAAAAATATTTACTCCTCTCCTTTCAATTTTGGAACCTTACCAAAACATTTTTATCGCCCCAGATTCCCAATTAAGCCTGATTCCCTTTGGCGTTTTGCCCGTCGATGAAACCGGCCAACAGTTATTAAGAGATAATTATCAAATCAGTTATCTCAGTAGTGGCAAAGATGTTTTAAGATGGAAACTGGAGACAGACCGTACCGCATCCGAATCCTTGATTATTGCCAATCCTAATTTTGACTATCCTCAACCCCCTTCGACAAAACCTAAAACAGAAAGTTTGTCCCAATCTGGTGCTAACTCACACAGTACAAAACCCGTTTTTCATAGTCTATCCTCAAAGGAATTTGACCCCCTTCCCGAAACAGAAACCCTAGCCAAAAGCATCGCGGAAAAATTAGCCATTCCCAATCTATATTTAGGCGATAAAGCCGTAGAAACCCTGTTGTCTCAAACAGCCTGTCCGCGAATTTTATTAATTGCCACCCACGGCTATTTTCAACCAGAAAGTCCCTATATTCGCTTAACCCAAGAATTGCTCAACTGTCCTTCGGAAGAGGAAGAAAATCTTTTAGCAAAAAATCGAGATTTAGTCAATTCCAAATTGCTGATGGCAATGGAAAATCAAGCGGTAACTTGTGCGGCACAAGGCAAAGAAAATAGCGCGGAATGGTTAAGAAACTTTGCCCAGAAAGTCTCAGAACAATATAAAATATCTCCTGCACTCAACCTCACGGAAAACCCCTTAGATCGCTTTGCCGTTGCCCCTGCTAATAATGCCATGATTCGTGCCGGTTTAGCCTTTGCTGGGGCAAACACTTCGCGACAAGGGAAAAATTTACCAGAGGATGCGGGGAAAGGATTATTATTAGCTCAGGATGTGGCCGGGATTGATTTATGGGAAAATGAAGTAACGATTTTAATTGCTTGTAAAACTGGCTTGGGAGACGTGCAATTAGGAGAGGGAGTTTTTGGGCTGCGGCGTGCCTTTGCGGTGGCGGGATGTAAGGCTTTAATTATGAGTTTGTGGGAAGTTCCTACCCGCCCTTCTCTGTTGTTGATGGATCGGTTTTTAAGTGATGTTGAGCTGGGTTTAGGTAAGCGAGAAGCTTTATTAAAGGCTCAATCTTATATTCGCACAATTACGATTCGGGAGTTACAACAATTTCGTGACGATCCTGATCGTGATATTCTCGCTGAGTTTATCAACGAGAAAAAAGTTATTTCAGAGGAGTTTATTGAGGCTAACCCCGATTATCAATTGTTATCTCATCCCTATTTTTGGGGTGCATGGATTTCTCAGGGGGAAATGTAGAATGTCGCGTTTAGGGGCTAGAGATTCGGCTATTGGTGTCAACTTCCGACTGAAAACCATAGGAAATGTCGCTTGTAGTCGAGCCTAGATCCCCCTAAATCCCCCTTAAGAAGGGGGACTTTGAGTAATGGTATTCACCACCCCACAATGAATTTTAACTAAGAGTGGAACAGGCATCTTGCCTGTCCTATTTCTTAGTCCGCGTAGGCGGACTTCGTTTGTGTAGACGCGGTTTCAACCGCCGAGGATCTTGATATAACTGGAAATTTATGAAATTATTTGATTCTGTAGTTGAAATCGATCCTAATGAATATTTCCTGAATAATGTAGCTAAGCTAATGGGCATATTAAGAAGTTTTATCGGCTCGTGATATTAGTCTAAATTTGATTGAAAAATATCTTAGAGTTCTCCCGATTTTTCTCTCGCCCATGCTCGCACGGCTTTACGCAGAGAAAGCCGCCCAGAATAACGATTTTGCTCGATTAATTCTGGTATTTCTTGTATCGGAAGACTTGGAAAAATTGAGCTAGTTTGTACCTCTATATATTCTTTCCCCTCCAGTTGGTAAATTTTGAGTTCACCCGAATCGTAACACCAAATTTCAGGAACACCCAACCGAGCATAAATGGGAAAACGACTGAGAGATTTACTCGTTACGTCTATTTCTAAAGCCAAATCCGGCGGCGGATCTTGTTCCAAATTAAACTGGAGTTTGCCGCGAATTTTTGGCTCATTTTGGAAGTAGAAACAATTGTCTGGTTCTACTCCAGCTTTTTGGATTTCTCGCTTCCAAGTGGTTGATCCTAAACTTGCATAATCTTGCTCCAACACTTCTGCTATATCTTTAACAGTATCGCCGATCGTTTCTTTGTAGTATTCATGTTCGGGTAAGGGTGTCATAATTTCTAAAGTTCCATTGTCATAGGCGAATCTAGCAGCACGGCTTTCACCGAGATCCGCGAGCAAGTTCTCAAATTGTTGCCAACTGATATTATACATAACAACTCGATCGGCACGAGGTTTGGTTAGTAACATAACTTTTTCTCAAGAGTGTTTGACAGATAATCCTATTATAGCCGAAGGAAGTTCGGTAACGGATTTGGCTCCCATCAAGGAAATCCGCTTGACTGAAGAAGAAAAGACACAGACGAGAACAGAGAGTATTCATATCTCCTGAAATAAAACTCAGTTAAATTCATCCGTGTCTCCGTGTTCAAATCCGTGCCGTTTCTCTCTTCCTTCTGCTTAAAATCCCATCGCGCCAGCTACTGCATCCAAATTCGGAGCAATTCCTTGCTTAAAGTTGTTCTTGCTGTGATTAATTGCCGTATCTGGGTCTTTCAAACCATTACCAGTGAGTACACAAACCACCGTTGCTCCTGTTGGAACTTGGTCTTTTACCTTCAGCAAACCGGCGACAGAAGCAGCGCTAGCTGGTTCGCAGAAAATCCCTTCTTCGGATGCTAACAAGCGGTAAGCGTCGAGAATTTCTTCGTCGGTGACAGCAGAAAAACTGCCGCGGCTGGCTTCGGAAGCAGCAACAGCCTGTTTCCAGCTAGCAGGGTTGCCGATCCGAATTGCTGTCGCCAAAGTTTCTGGGTTCGCCACTGGTACACCCGTTACCAACGGTGCTGCTCCGGCTGCTTGGAATCCCATCATTCGTGGCAAACGCGAACATTTATTCACTTGGTGGTATTGACAAAAACCCATCCAGTATGCTGTGATGTTTCCCGCATTTCCCACGGGAATGCACAGCCAGTCGGGGGCGTCGCCCAAGGCGTCCACCACTTCAAAAGCGCCGGTTTTTTGGCCTTCCAAGCGGTAAGGGTTGACGGAGTTGACCAAAGTTACAGGATAATTTTCTGCCATGGAGCGGACAATTTCTAAAGCCCGATCGAAATTTCCGACAATCGAAATGACTTCCGCACCGTAAAGCAAAGCTTGGGCCAACTTGCCCAAAGCCACATAACCTTCGGGAATCAACACGAAAGCCCGCATCCCCCCGCGTCTGGCGTAGGCTGCTGCCGCTGCCGAAGTATTGCCGGTACTGGCGCAAATTACAGCTTTGGCGCCGGCTTCCTTCGCCTTGGAAATCGCCATTGTCATCCCCCGGTCTTTGAAACTACCAGTGGGGTTGAGGCCGTCGTATTTCACCAGCACGCGCACATCTCTACCGATGAGAGAGGCGATCGCAGGTGCTGGAATCAATGGAGTATTGCCTTCTTGGAGTGTCACTACCGGCGTGGTTTCAGTCACCGGCAGGTAGGGGCGATAAGCTTCGATCAAGCCCGGCCAACCGTGAAGTTTCGGCGAGGCTGCGCGGGCAGCGGAGTTAGCAGCAGAGTCAGTTACAGGTAGAATCAGGGTCACGATGTCAATGGTTTCTAGGCTTTGGCAAAGAATTTACACTAATTTTAGCTCGATCGGTTAATTTAATGTTTGATACGATCCGTTCAGGTTAAAGTAACTTAATGGTGTGAATGTGTAGATATGTCTACTCAATTACTAATGTCAAATAATTCCTCCACTCTTTCTCGGCCTCAAGTCACGGCTAGCAATCCCGAAATCGCTAGTTCTGCTACGCTATCGACGGGTTTTGCGCGCAAAGTAGATTCGGTGAAGTGCCCCTACCAAGCCGATCAGCAAGTTAAGTTCCTGCACCTGCAAGCAGAAATCGACTCCTTGCTGCTGGAAGTCCAAACCCTCAAACAGCAGCGCTCCGTTGCTGGATCTCAAGTTGCGATCGGCAAAAATTCTGCTGTGGGCAACGGCAATTACCAGTAACAACTCGTGCTAATTGTGCCGCCCCTGTGGTATAAAAAGTAAAGTTTTGTTAACCGCAGTGTTTTTTTTAACCAAAAGCGCTAGCCATTTAATCCGCGGCTAGCGATTGCTAGCATTTGCGAAAACGCGCTTGCCTAGTGCTCAACTCGTCTGCTAATTGTTAGTAGCGAGCTGATATTTTACTGCGTTAATTTTGTTAAGCCATCCACTTGGCATACGGAGAGTAGACATCAATTTATGACAGCATCGATCGAAAAACCACTAAATTTGACATCCGCAAGGGACACTTCCAACCTGCGCCTCAAAGATATTCTCCAAACCCTGCCGCGCGAAGTATTTGTCAAAAACCCTCGCAAAGCTTGGACAAAAGTCATCGTCAACGTTCTTCTAGTTGCTGTTGGTTATTTTGGCCTAGCAGTATCACCTTGGTATTTACTGCCCCTGATGTGGATTTTCACAGGTACCGGATTAACCGGTTTTTTTGTGATAGGCCACGACTGCGGACACCGGTCATTTGCCAACCGTCGCTGGGTAAACGATTTAGTCGGACATCTCGCATTTCTCCCGTTAATTTTTCCGTTTCACGCATGGCGTCACGGACACAATTATCACCACAAGCACACCAACAAAATTGGTGAAGATAATGCTTGGCAACCAATGACAGCAGAAAGCTACGCTGCCGCGCCCAAAGCATTACAAATAGCTTATCGTTTAATCTTCGGCCCAATGTGGTGGATTGGATCGATCGCCCACTGGGCAAAAGTACACTTTATGTGGTGGCGCTTCAAAGAAGGTCAACAACGCGAACAAGTGCGGTTTTCGGTTTTTGTGGTTTTGATCGGTGCTGCGATCGTATTTCCGACTTTAATAGCCACCACAGGCATTTGGGGATTCATCAAATTTTGGTTGATGCCCTGGATGGTTTACCACTTCTGGATGAGCACCTTCACCATTGTTCACCACACAGCGCCAGACATTTCATTTAAAGCACCAGAAGAATGGAACGAAGCCCAAGCACAACTATCGGGAACAGTTCACTGCGACTATCCCCGCTGGGTTGAGTTTCTGTGCCACGACATTAACGTGCACGTTCCCCACCACCTTTCAACTGCTATACCCTGGTACAACTTGCGCCTAGCCCACAGCAGCTTAAAGGAAAACTGGCAACCTCATCTCTATGAAACCAAATTTTCTTGGTCTTTAATGAAGCGGATTGCAGACAACTGTCACCTGTACAACCCCGCTGGTGGCTATCAAACATTAGAGGAATTTCACGCTCAAACCAAATAAGTTTGAAACGCGATAAATCCCCTAAAAACCCGGTTTTGTTAAACAAACCGGGTTTTATTAATATCACAATCCCTAGCTAGAATTTTTGATAAATCTTGCTTTTAGCGCAGTCTAGATCCCCCTAAATCCCCCTTAAAAAGGGGGACTTTGAGCATTGCCTGTCCCCCCTTTTTAAGGGGAGTAGGGGTTGACTTTGAAATTACTCTTGTCCCCCCCTTTTTAAGGGGGGTTAGGGGGGATCAGCGGGGCTAATAGTCAAACATTAGATTACATTTGACATGAAGTTGACACCAATTCCCAATTACCCATTACCAATTCCCAATTCCCAATTCCCAATTCCCCATGAAACATGATTTTCAATCCCAATAACTGTCGCAACGAAAGCGAAGTAGAAAGCAAACTCATTGTCAGTTATTTGTTGCCAAAACTCGGCTATACCCCCGACACTTGGCACCAAGAAATCGCCTTTGGGAATATTCGCCTAGACTTCCTTTCCTTTGCCACCCAAGTTATCCCCATAGTGTTCGATGCAGACTCGCCCATGAGTTTAGTCATGGAAGCAAAACATCCCAAGGAAAATCTAGACCGCCATCGGCGGAAACTGAAGCGTTACTTAACAAGTTTAAGCATCCGCTACGGACTCATAACTAACGGGAAAGAAATTAGAATTTATGCAAGAGTGAGCGATGATATTCAGCTAGCATTTCAGTGCGCCGGACAAGACCTTGAAAGTAGAATTGATGAAATTATAGCTTTAATTGGCAGAGATAGTTTAAAGTTTGTAATAAATCCAGATAATCTAGAACTGGAAGATAGTAAAACTAATTTAGTTACTCCTGAGTTAATTGCCGAAGTATCGGTACAACAAAACAATCCCGCCACCGCAGAACCTGAAATCATTCAAGTCTCATCCCCCGAACAAATACCTGAAGATATTTTAGTTAAATCATCCGATTTAATCATTCCCCAAACCCCGCAAAATAGTATGAAAATAATAGCAGTTTACCACAACAAAGGCGGCGTCGGTAAAACTACAACTGTAGTCAATTTAGCCGCAGCCCTGAGCAAGGAAGGTAAAAGAGTCCTAGTCATCGACTTAGACAGTCAGGCAAACACAACCTTTGCAACTGGTTTGGTCAAATTTGAAGATGAAGAACAAGATGATTTGAAAGATTGCAATATTCTTCAAGTTTTGCAATCAGAGGATTTTTACTCCATCGCCGAAGTAGCCCGCGAGTCTAATTTTTGCAATCCTAAAATCGATGTAGTTCCTTCCCACATCGATTTAATGTACTATGAAACGGAACTAAATCAACTAGATTACAGTCGCATGATTTTAATTCAAAAACTAGCGGAAGTAGAAGATAAGTACGATATTGTACTGATTGATACGCCGCCATCTTTGAATTTTTTCGCCAGAGTTGCCCTGATTGCTGCGGATTATTTAATTATTCCTTCTGACTTAAAACCTTTTGCCAATCAAGGATTGATTAATGTCAAGGATTTTATCAAAAAAGTCAATGGATTCAAAAAACAAATCGGCAAAAAACCTTTAGAAATTTTAGGCATCCTCCCTTGCAAAATCTCACCCAATCCTAAGTTTGTACAGTACAGTTTGCCCAAGCGGAGGGAGGCTATTCCCAAACGCTACGGCCTGGAAATTATGGACAGCGTAATTTATGAGAGAGAGGATTTAGCAAAGTGTGCAGAACTATTTAAAATCGTGGGCAATATGGAAATCGCCGATCCGATTTCGGTGCTAGATTTTAAACCGGATTGCACTTCATCCCAAGAATTTGAAATGCTAGCCGAAGAAGTTTTGGTAAAAATAGGTCAGTAAAAACTTATGAAAAAATTATCTCCGTCACTGGTTGCAGTCAAAAGAATTACCTCCGCAGTTCCCCGTTCCAATTTTGCCGATCGCGATTTAGATAAATTAGCTAGACTTATTTTAGACGCCGGAGGCTTGATTAACCCGATCATTGTCCGCCGTACCAGTATGGATGCTTACGAAATAGTAGACGGAAATTTTGAATACTATGCGGCGGCGAGAGCAAAGGAAATTGAACCTCTCAAGGGCGAGACAATTGGAGCATTCATCCTGGAACCAGAAAATGAAGAACTTCTCCTGGAACAACTAGAAATTCTCAGAAAAACCGCAATCACTGAGAATGCTGGTGAAAGTGAAACTATCAAAGAGCAATCAATAACTGAGGCTTCAGTTGAAATTCAAACTCTAGAAGCCTCATCTAGTTTAGAGCAGCGAGTGACAAATATTGAAGCCCGGTTAGAAATTCAAATTCATGAATTGAAAGCTGAACACGCCCGTGAAAAAGAGTTGTTAGCCGAGAGAATACAAGAAATTGAAAACCTAATTGCCCAACAATTACCTCTGTTAATTGAAGCGCAGTTGGCTAACAGAATTAATGAGTTTAAAGCCGAGCTTGCATCTAAAAAATCGACTTTGGTAGATACTGTGCAAGAAGTTGAACAGGTAACTTCTCAACCAATGTCGCTGTTGGAGGCACTCAATACTCAAGATAAATCTCAACTGAAAGCGAATTTTGAATATACTAAGTTAGTGAACGATAAAATTATACAACGAATCCTCGACGAAAAGCGAGATGTGAAGCCGTTTGTGTCATTTGCCAATGTGGTGGAACGTATTCAAGGGCTAGGCGACAAAACAATGATTAAAATTATTGATTACTGGCAAAATACTCATAAGTTGTGAGCCGTCTCAATTGCTTTTTTGGGGGCGGGCTAGAAGCCCACCCCACAAGAGTTAAAACCGGATTTCTGAAAGGTGATTGACTAGGAGCAAAAATACTCACAACTGGCAATTCCTGCTAAACCTGAACACGGTAGCGATCGCCCGATCGCCAAAAAAAGTAAAGATGAGTGAAGCAGTGTATAATTTGTGTCCCCCAGCCAGTTAAACTCATCACAGTCGATTTTTTGTAGGAATTGCAGTCAGTTTTGCCGTTGGCGAAGCCCTCGTTGCAGGATCGCCCGGGCCCTCACCCCACAGCCAGCCGCACAGGTACAGCACGCCGCCGATATCTCTCCCAGATTTAGAGACTCAGGCCAACAAATCCTTTAACTAACCAAAGTCTGAGTAAGGTGTTTGTCTCGCACCCTATCATTAGAGTTCTTGAGTTAGTCCTGTGGCACTTAAAACCCAGGCTGTAAAGTGCAAATATATATAATTACCCAAACACCTGATTTTAATGACAAAAGGGGACTTGTAAGAAGATGGATCGATCGCAAGATCAAAACCGAATAGTAGAATATTTGCGGATTAAGCCAATTAGTCACAGTCAAATTTACACTTCCCAAATTGCAGTACCAGAGACTCAGGGGGGAGAAATCCCTCGCGAACGTCGCGAAGCTCTCAGGAGAAGTCTCATCGAGCAAGGCAGCAACTTAATTCCTTTAATTGTACGTCCTACTGAAGCTTACAGCAACGAAGAAGAATACGAAGTTGTCTGCGGCTCAGATTGGTGTATTGTTGCGAAAGAACTCGGCCTTGAGCAAATGTGGGCTTGGGTTTTTGAAATGACCGACGAGGAGGTAGTTGCGGCTCAAGCAGAAATGGAACATTTAGCTCCGCAGCCGACTCAAAAAACTGCACAACTTGAGACTCTACTGCAACAATTTGAGCTATCATTTCAAAAAAAGGTAGAGAGTCTAACAAAACAAATAGAACAATCTGTTAAAAAGAATGAAGACCTGCTAAAAAAACAAGTAAAAGCTCTAGCCGAGCAGAACTTCGATCGCGATCAAATAACACAGATAAAGCATCTGCTAGAACAAGTTGAAAAAACATTTCATGAAAAGGTAGATAAATTGGCTAAAAAAATTGAACAATCTGGCAGCAATAGTTCTCCGAAATCGGAGGTTATTTCGGAGATGAATCTTGAAGGTGCGTTGAGACAGTTGGATGAACTGGAAAAATTGCTGTCAATCAAATTAGATCGCACTGTCCAAATAATTAATCAGTTTGTGGCTGACACGATCGCAGACGTAGAAAATGACCTAAAAAATCAAATTGCTACGCTCCGCAGCCAACTGGGAGCCGCTGCGACGCACTCAGAAATACAGCCCGAGACACCGCCGAAACAGCAGTCGAAGGCGCAGCCAAAAACCCAGGCTAAGAAGCAGTCGAAGGCGCAGTCGAAACCTCAGCTACCGCAGTTGCAGTTAGAATTGCCGTTTCCGCCCCAGCAGCAACAGCAGGAAGACGAGGAAGACTACGATACTCTTTCGCTGAGACGCTTGAAGGCGATCGGCAAAGACCGAAAAGTGCGGGGCTACGCGCGCATGAAACGACCGGAAATTCTGGCTGCGCTCAGAGAAGCTGATGGCAAATAAAGCGGTAATTGTTAAGAGTTAAAACTAATTGTTTGGTGTTCGATCGCGTTTTTATGCAAAATGCGCGATCGGGCTTTTGATACAAATTTCGGCGTTGCTGAGAAAGGAGTATGATTTGCCTCCGAAACTCGCTAGTTTCAGCAACGCCCAATTTTATTGTATTGTAAGCTGGTTTAGGCGATCGCATATCCCGTATGCTGCCGAACGTGATACGGATGAAACCCTAAAACTATCTTGTCTTTAGGCACTCCTAATTCTACAAGTTCTGCGGTAATTCCCGTTTCTATACCATCTTGTTGAATCCAGATTTTTCCGTCAATAATTTCCACATGAACGATACAATCGTGAATTCTTTTAGGCCCTTGCCAGCCATCGTGCATCAGTAAAAAATTGTTTTGTTCGCGATCGACAATAACGCTGCTTTTAATTTCTCCGTGTCCGTAAGAAATCTGGGCATAACTATCTAAAACATTGCGAACAATTTGGCGATATTCATCTAGTCTATCCATCTGATAATTGTCTCCTTTAATGAATCAAAAACTATTAGTTTAAATCTCTTGTTTTCTAGCAAAATCTGCCCAATAGGTTCAGAAAAAATTTCTGCATAAACTTCTGCACGGATTGCCAGATATATTATCCGTTCAGGTTCCGATCGCTGTAGAATATCTTCGTAAACAATATACTGTCCAACAGCTTGTTCTAAGTCATGAACTGGTGAAGCACTCACAAAACTTTTGACTTCTACAGCAATTTTGCGACCTTGTTTTTCGGCGGCAAATAGTTTTTCTGCACCTAGATCGACACTGAGAGTACGTTTGCCAATTTTTAATGGTAGCGGATCTTTGGTTATTGTCCACCCGTCCTTTTCCAGGGCTGTTCTGACATTATTGTGGTAGATGTCTTTTGCTGGCATATTCTAAGCTTAACCATCAACTGTTACCCTAATTATATAATAACACAATGCTTTTCCCAACTCATAGCCGCGGAAAACTACTTGTCGATCGAACTTCAATACCAATTAAGGATAATATTTCTTATAGTCCGAGCAAACAGGAGTCGTGACAGTTTACAAAATCCACCTATAAGTGATGACTAATCCTATCTATCCCGGCATAACTCTCAATAACCACTACCGCATAGTCCGCGAATTGGGACACGGAGGCTTCGGACGCACCTACCTCGCTGAAGATGCCCACCGATTTAACGAACCCTGCGTTTTAAAAGAATTTGCGCCCCAAGTACAAGGAAGTTACGCCTTACAAAAATCCGAGGAACTCTTCGAGCGCGAAGCCGGAGTGCTCTACAAGCTACAACACAACCAAATCCCGCGCTTCCGCGAAATGTTTCGCGTCAGTATAGTCGATCGAGGCTACCTATTTCTCGTCCAAGACTACGTACCCGGTCAAAATTACCGCTTCCTGCTGGATGCCAGGAAGCGTCAGGGTTTGCGGTTCATCGAAGCAGAAATCAATCAACTGCTGATTCAAATTTTGCCAGTCCTCGAATACATTCACTCCTTGGGAGTGATTCACCGCGACATCTCCCCCGACAACCTAATTCTGCGCTTGTCTGACGGAATGCCCGTGCTGATTGACTTCGGCGGAGTCAAACAAATCGCCGCCACCGTAGAATCTCTATTTGCTGAAACTGAAGCTAACATCACTCCCACCCCCGCGACTCGCATCGGCAAACTCGGCTATGCTCCCGTCGAACAGATGCAGATGGGGATTGTGTCTCCGCACAGCGATTTGTACGCTCTGGCGGCCACGGTTTTGGTGTTGCTGACGGGGAAGGAACCGCATGAATTGCTCGACAGTCAGACGCTGAATTGGAACTGGCGATCGCACTGTTCTCTATCTCCGAATTTGTCCCTGGTGCTGGATAAAATGCTCGCTCAGCAGCCAAACCAGCGTTACTCCTCGGCTCGCGAGGTTTTGCTCGCTCTCTCCGGCAATCCGCTGTTACAGCCACAGCCACAGCCATCCCCACAGCCGGATTTGGGACTCACGCAGCCACCGCCGGACTACACACCTCTGGCCGCACCCATACCCGTGCCAGCCCCCGCCCCGAAGCTTCCGGGAACTCCAGTGCGAGTGGCCACGATCGGCAATCAGCAAAAGATGCCTGCTTGGAAAATGTTTTTGTTCGTAGTGGCGGTGCTATCGAGTATGGGCGGAGTTGGCTGGTTTGCGGGCAATTATGTGTTAAACCTGCAATCAAAAGTGCAGAAGATTCCCGTGACTCCGGGCCCGAAGCAGCAGCAAGAGGATGCTTTGCGCGATCGCTACTCTCGGCTTAAAATTGACGATCGATTCTACAACGGTTACGTCAACCTTGTAGATGAGAATTTCTATGCCAAATACCCAGAATTAAACGGGCGGCTGTTAAAAGAAGGCGACGAGGATCGCCAATGGCGCGAAAGGTGGCAGAAAATCGGCGACGACTTGCTCAACAAGCTCGAAAACCTTAGCAGCGATGCTAGAGCGCGGTTGGGCAGTTACGAGACTGCCGATCTCGATCGCTCCAAAGCCGAGGTTAACAAGCTGAATTTGAGCAGTCGAGCGCTGTACGATTTGGCTGATGCCAAGTTCTTTTATTGGTTTCCACAGCACCCACGGAATAAAAATATCATCGGTTTGCCGATCGGACAAATTTGGCAAGCAATTACCGCCGACGCCCTCGCCTCTTTGCAAGCAGGAGCAACTCTTGAAAGCGTCGAATTTGACCGCCGCGCGAACAACAAAACCCTTAAAGGAAATCTCAAGCCCGGAGAAGGCAAAGCTTACATTGCCAGGTTCGCCCAAAATCAGATTTTGAGCGTAAATTTGCAAGCTCCGCGCAAATCGACTCTGCTATCAATTTATTCTCCTGGGCGCACCAACAAAGCTAAGGCTTTACTGGAAGATGCAGAGGAGGTGAGTTGGTCGGGAACTCTGGATGATGCTGGTTTTTATGAATTTGTGGTGGTTTCTCAGTCATCCGAGCCGATCGCCTACGAGTTGAATCTGGAGACGAAATAACCCCCATCCCAAAACGGATCTTAGCCCCCGACTCCTGTCGCGGTCGAAAATTTGAGACTCCCGTTCAAGCTCACTGACTCATCGGTCGGAGTAAATCTAAAATCGACTCAAGGCTATTGACGCCTTGAGGGCGATCGAGCCATAATGAAGTAATCCCGAGCGGGTAAATTTTCCGGTTCAAACAAAGAATATGCTGAGATTTGCGATCGTAGCTTTAGTAACTTTGGGATTAGTATTAATGACTGCATTAGGTTTATCTTCTGCCAGTGCGACAGTCAGCAATCCCGAATTTTATGCTTGGAACTTTGCCTCTGTAGGCAGCAGCGAGTTAGTTTGCAAAAAGACACTTGTAGTTCCGCGAGACCTCATCATTCCGTCATCATCAATGCAAGCTGTCAGTATCAATTCTGCAATTGTAGATGACAAGTTTTGCGCGAATTCCACTAAACCTGTGAATTAAGGCAGCGCATCCTATGATGTCCCCTGAAACGACAAAATAAAATTGGCTTGATCGTTCGGACTTTAGTCCGCATCCATCAGTCCATCCTATGATGTCCCCTGAAACGACAAAATAAAATTGGTTTGATCGTTCCGACTTTAGTCCGCATCCATCCCAGGAATGAAGCCAGAAGCATCGAACACTTTTTAAAGCGAATTGACCCGATATTATATAAAACTTGCCGCTATCCGCGCAGTAGTGAAAGTGTTGGCGGCATTTTTTATGAGAAACAACAATATTTTTTATTAAAATTTATTAAAATAGTCGGGCGCAACAGTTGTATGCCTTTGAAAGCGATCGAAAACTATTGCGAATTTTGCCAATTCTTTGATTGTCACTTAAGAACCGAGGGAAAATCTTTAGCCATTTGGCTAAAAATTTATTAGCTAATTGGCCTAATCAGTAACTGTCAAGTTTGAGTATGCTAGAGTTAGTCAGGTTCTGATATATAGTGCCATCTGTTATCTAAGTATCATGCTCAAAATTTTAGTCATTGAAGACGACGAATTAATCCGGGAGACTCTTGTGCAACTCCTGGAATCTCACAGCTACCGAGTTATCGTGGCAGAAAACGGTCGATTTGGGGTGCAGATGGCACTTTCGGAGATCCCAGACTTAATTTTGTGCGACGTACAGATGCCGGAACTCGACGGTTATGACGTGTTGCGGACTCTGCGACAAAACTCCCTGGCTGCTACAATTCCATTTATTTTCCTCACGGCTCAAAGTGCCAAAACCGATTTTCGTCGGGGGATGGAATTGGGGGCTGACGATTACCTAACAAAGCCGTTTACTAAGGCTGAATTGTTGGGAGCGATTGCTTCTCGCGTCTCGAAACGGCAAACTATTACCCAACCCCTGACAGTTGCGCTTCACCAAGCAGAAGCCAGACTCAAAGATTTAGCTAACGACTCTACAAAGGTTTGTGTCCTCTCCCCTGAAAAGTTGGCTCTAGAAGCTCTGCTGCGCCACGCTTTAGCACAAGGTGAGTTTCAAGTATACTATCAGCCCCAGGTGAATATTGCTACCGGACAAGTTATCGGCGCTGAAGCTTTGGTGCGCTGGCAAAATCCCGATCGAGGTATAATTTCTCCCGCTGAATTTATTCCCTTAGCCGAAGAAACAGGTTTAATTATTCAGATTGGCGAGTGGGTACTGCTTTCAGCTTGCGCTCAAGCGGCGAGTTGGCTGGCGGCGGGGTTCTCGCCTTTTACGATATCAGTAAATTTGTCGGCCCGGCAGTTATCCGACCCCGAACTCAAGGCCCGAATCGTGCAAATATTAGAAACTACAGGCTTGGAGCCTGCAAATTTAGAATTAGAAATGACCGAAAGCGCTCTGGTAGAAAATGCGACAGTCGCAGGCGCAACTTTAAACGAACTTAAAGCTCTCGGAATTCGGATTGCCATTGACGACTTCGGCACCGGTTATGCTACTTTAGGATATCTCAAGCAATTTGCTTTTGACAGCTTAAAGATCGATCGCATTTTCGTGCGAAATGCCAGCGAAGACGCTCAAAATGCTGCTATTACCACAGCAGTAATTTTGCTGGGTCACAGCTTAAATATGACAGTAATTGCAGAAGGAGTAGAAACAGAAGCAGAACTAGCTTTCTTGAAACAGCACCAATGCGATATCATGCAGGGGTATCTGTTCAGCCGCCCCGAACCGGCAGCGATAATTGAAAGTATGTTGATTGCCAACCAGCGTTTGTTCGCTCAGCCCCCAGTAGCAGCACCTGCTCGTGTTATACCTTTTGTCCCTGTCTCCGAACCCGAAAAATCTAAAAACCTTACCATGTCAGGTCTAGGAATAGTCTAAGTGTTACCAGGATTTCTGTATGATAAAATGAAATTCTTTGGCTCTTCATTAAGTAGGTAGGCGCTATCAAACTGAACCATGTAACAGTATGTAAACAGGGCCCAGGAGTGCTACTTTCTTGGCATTTGGATAGTTTACAATTATTACATAGTGACGTTTGGTAGCGCTTACCTACTAGCGCGTTATGCTCAATAAGTCTGTAAGCTAGGCCTAAACCCTTACCGGGCAATCAGCCTAGTTATGATTCTTAGCCTTTGAGGCTTGGGGGCAAAGTTTAGGCTAGAAGCCGGGATTTTACAGCCAAGCGATCGTGCTTAATGAAAAATTCAGCAAAAAAGGTACTGAAGAGCCAATTCTTTCTTTTAGCTGCTTTTTTCTGCGGAAAAGTTGACGCTCCCTCTTGAAAAGTTGTAGCTTTTTGAGAGCATTCTCCTGTTGATTGATTTACTGAATTTTGATTGAATTATCTGAATAATGTGTTAAACTAGCCGAATATTCAGCATTATTCACTTTTGGCTACTCAACCCCAAGGCAAGCAGCCGAACATTTTGGAGTTTGCCTACATACGCTCAGGCGATGGGAAAAAGATGGTATTATTACCGCCATTCGCACACCCTCCGGTCAACGACGATATTTAATTAATTCTGATGCCGGATTTAGCAAAACTAATCAAAGAACTATCCCCCACGCCAGAGTCGACCGTCTGCATCAAAAAGCCGACCTTGACCGACAAATTGCAAAATTATTGGAACTCTATCCATCAGCCGAACTCATTACCGACATTGCCAGTGGGCTTAACT
>NZ_JAEQDE010000197.1:0-3108 GCF_020737865.1 Microcoleus sp. PH2017_35_SFW_U_B | reverse complement strand
TTTTGGACGATCGCAATAATTCTCTCAGTTGACCATTTTGACTATATGATACTACTATTGCTTACTACTGCTTACAAACTTAATAAAGTTTTATAATACCGTCTTTTAGGGAAATTTGATCGAAAATTTCGCTGGAAAATCATGGCGGGCGATCGGGCCCGGTGGTGTTGCTGCTCGATCGAGACCGCCAAACTGTAAAATGAACGCTTGTATATAAGTTATGTAGAGCAGGAGAACAATTTCAGTGGCAATAGAAGTAGGTCAGAGAGTTAAGGTACGCCGTCTCAGAGATCGGATACCTGCAAATATGGTGGGCAAGATAAAGGAAAATCCAGTAGGCACTGTTGACGGATTCAGAATGGTTGATGGCAGCGGAGTAGGCGTGGTTGTCAAGTTTGACGGTTTTGCGACTTGGTTCTTTGAAGATGAGCTAGAAGCCGTTTAGTAGAAGGCCGTTGTCAGTGGGCAGTGGGCAGTTGTTAGTTGTCAGTTGTCAGTTGTTATTGGTAGCAGCTAACAACTCACACATCAGGAATCAGAAAGAACAACTACCTACTGCCCACAGCCCACAGCCCACTAACCACTGACAACTACCCACTGACAACTGACAACTCTGGCTGAAGGTTGCGCTTAAATGTTAAGTAGTAAGCTTTGGCACTGAGAACAGAAAATGGCTTTGATTTTGACATTTTTGGGCAAAGGCGGCACTGGCCGCAGCACGATCGCGATCGCAACAGCTAAAAAATATGCGGCTCAAGGCAAGCGAGTTCTGCTACTCGGCCAAGATCCGGGGCCTGCATTGGGTATTCTGCTAGGGGTTCCCCTGACTCCCACGCCACAGGAAATCGCCCCCAACTTCAAAGCAGTTCAGGTGAACAGCGCGCCGCTGCTAGAACGCAGGTGGGACGAAATTAAACAACTAGAAGCTCAATATGTCCGCACTCCGTTTTTCAAGCAGATTTACGGGCAAGAATTGGGAGTGTTACCGGGGATGGACAGCGCGCTGGCGTTGAACGAACTTCGGGAATACGACGACAGCAAACAATACGATGTCATTGTGTATGACGGCAGCGGCGGCATGGATACGCTGCGGATGTTGGGAATGCCGGAAATTTTGAGCTGGTACATCCGTCGCTTCCGCCAAGCGTTGGTAGATTCGGATTTGGGGAAAGCTTTGTCGCCTTTTATTCAACCGGTTGTCAGTACCGTGTTGACGGTGGATATGTCGGGAGACAATGCTTTTCAATCTACCAAGCAAGTCGATAATCTGTTGGATAAGGGTAAGGAAGCGCTGGCAGATCCGAACCGCACGGCCGCTTATTTGGTGACGACTGGGGATGCAAGTGCGATCGGCACTGCGCGCTATTTGTGGGGAAGTTCTCAACAAATTGGTTTAACTGTCGGCGGTGTGATTGTCAATCAAGCACCGCTTACAGAAACGATTGCTGCTGATTTCGATCCTTTGACAGCAGTTTCTGTGCCGGCCCACAGCGATAATAGTTGGCAGCCGTTAATTGATGCTTTGCCAGATTTTTCTGAAGCTGGGAAAGCTCCTAAACCGATTAACATCAACACTGCACAGCGTCTAGTTAGTTTGTTTTTGCCTGGGTTTGACAAGAAAGAAATTAAATTGATTCAATCCGGGCCGGAAGTGACGATCGAAGCGGGCGATCAGCGGCGCAATATCTTGCTTCCTCCGGCGCTAACTGGAAAATCTGTCACAGGTGCTAAATTCCAGAATGGTTACTTGATTATTTCTTTTTAGCAGTTAAGTTGTTCGGGATTTTGGGTAAATTTTGGAACGGGCAAGATGCCCGTTCCACATTATTTTTATTAGTAGTTGTATGGGGTACGTTGTTGGGCTTGGGCCCTATACGTTTAAATGGTTATATAAGCTGTCAGTCATACCTCATCTTTCCGAGAAAGGCTATAATTTAGGGATTTTTCATGGATCCGCACCCTACGACCACAAACACTGAAAATTATCGATAAATCTTGGAAAATACGATCGCCCGCAGTGCGTCTATAATATAAAATCATTAGCAAATTTGGGAAAACAGCAATGGTTACACAACTGCAATCTCCCGACCAACAAAACATCGTATACCCTGACGATAACGGAGAACCAATGTCAGACAATACTGAGCAGTTTCGATTAATCGTTTGGATTAAGGAAAATTCCGAACTATTGTTTGCGAATGACCCGAATGTTTTCGTAGCCGGCGACTTGCTTTGGTATCCCGTTGAAAGAAATAATAAACTTTGCCAAGCACCAGATGTGATGGTAGTTTTTGGTAGACCAAAAGGATATCGAGGTTCCTATCAACAGTGGAATGAAGATAATATTCCGCCGCAAGTCGTTTTTGAAATTTGGTCGCCGGGAAATCGGCCTGCTCCGATGATTCAAAAGTTCAAATTTTACGAACGTTACGGCGTGGAAGAATACTATTTGTACGACCCACAAACATTAGAATTGACAGGATGGCAGCGGGTTGAGGAAGAGTTAGAGGCGATCGAACAAATAGACGGTTGGATCAGTCCGAGATTGGGCGTGCGGTTCCAATTATCTGAAACCGGACTCGAAATGTTCGGGCCAAACGGAGAAGCATTTATGAGTTTTGTGGAACTCGCTCAACTGCGGCGCCAAGCGGAAGCACAAGCGACTGAAGCAGAGCAACTGCGACAACAAGCAGAGGAACGGGCGACTGAGGCTGAAACTTTGCTCGAGCAAGAACGATCGCGATCGCAAGCCTTAGAAGCTCAACTCCGAGCAATGGGAATCGATCCAAATCAATTGCAATAGATGATTGGGCAATTTAAACGCCGATTTAAATCGCGTACATAATCTCCGTAGATACTGTCTTGACCTGTCAAGGGGTGGCGATCGCATAATTAGGGCTTGCTGAAAAAGTCAGAAAACAGCATTTAGAAAGATGAGTGAATTTGAGATCGCCTCGACAATATAAGTTGTGTTAATTTTATGATGGCAAAACATAGCTTTTA
The DNA here is from genome assembly GCF_020737865.1 of Microcoleus sp. PH2017_35_SFW_U_B. NCBI lineage: Bacteria > Bacillati > Cyanobacteriota > Cyanophyceae > Oscillatoriales > Microcoleaceae > Microcoleus > Microcoleus sp. PH2017_35_SFW_U_B. The sequence goes on along the minus strand of NZ_JAEQDE010000197.1, from coordinate 105 downwards.
CCAATGATTTAAGCCAAAAAACATCAAAAAAGGTTTTTGTTATGAAATAGACAGAAAAAAAGCCAAAAAGCCTGCCGTACCCTGGCAGAAAGATTCATCACCAGA
>NZ_JAEQDE010000085.1:0-25559 GCF_020737865.1 Microcoleus sp. PH2017_35_SFW_U_B | reverse complement strand
TGTCGCCTGAATTCGTAAAAACCTAAGTCGGATATTGCCCCAGCCAGCTTGTGATTTGCCAGCATTCCGCTGACATTCAAGTCTTCAATCTTAATTCGCAAGAAAGTCTGGGCTAAGTAAGTCGTCAACTTGTGAAGGAAGTCTTTACGAATGCAGGCAATTTTTGCGTGAATTTGGCTGATTTTGTCGTAGGTTTTGCGTTGGTTGTTAGAACCTTTCACCTGCCTTGATGCTTGGCGCTGTAACCGTGCCAGCTTGGTTTTCGCTTGTTTTAGGGGTTTTGGTGCATCAAACACTTGATTGTTTGACAGGGTGGCGAAGGATTTGACACCTATGTCAATTCCTACAGAACTTTCTCTTTGTCGCATCGGTAAACGTTGGGCATCAACACAGAAAGAGACGAACCAGCGATTTCCTTCTTTTGAGAGCGTGAAAGTCTGAGAAACAAAACTGCATGAGAGTGGCTCGTGCAATCGGAATGTTCCCAGTGTGGGAATTTTAATAGTCCTGCCTGCACTTAACAAAACTTTGCCGTTTGACGAATCAACCGTGAATGATTGACCGTCACGGCGGCTGACAAATTTTGGATGACCGGCTTTCCCCAAACGATACCTCCCAAACGCATGACTCAAGTCAATCAAAGCGTTTTGGTAAACACGAGAAGACAACTGATTCATCCAAGTACATTCAGGTTGTTTCTTGACGTAGTTAGTGAGAACTTTCTTGATTTCGTTGATGACCTTTGAGTCGGAAAACTCACCTGCACCGTACATTTGGACTCGCAGGCTCAAACCCATGTTAAATACCACGCGCCGAAATCCTGCGTGTTTTGCCATCAAGGTCGCTTCTTGATTATTCAATTTGAGCGCTCGCTTGACGGCAAACATGGAACTGACTCTCAGCAATCAACTTTAGATAAGTTTAGCAAACTATTTGCCACTTAAGTCTTGCTCTTCGATCTTTTTGTCTGCGTTCCGGCGCTGCCGCATCTGCTTTGCCCTGGCTTGCAAATCGCTGAACCCCTCATCAGGTTGGGTTTCGCCAGAACTAGCACTCGCGCCAGGATCGATCGCGCTTTCTGTTTTTGAGTCGCTTTCCGATGCAGTCGCGGCGGCCCGCTGCTTCTGCTGTTTGGCTTTTAGCTGCAACTGAGCTAAGAATTCGTCTGCCTCGCTTTGGGCCTGGGGAAGAGCCGCAGCACCGAGCGTTATTTCTTGGGGATCCGACGGAGTTTTTTCAGAGGTATCTTTTTTGCTACTTTTGAGTTCATCTTTTTTGAGCTGCAATTCTTTAAAGAAATCTGATTCTACAATGTCTGCAACTTGTTGTTCTTTTTGGGCTTGGTCTATTTCGATTTTGAATACTTGTTTTACGCGATCGGTAATTGCTTTCCCGTATGCCGATTTATTAAATCTGTCTGCTGATACAATGCTGCCACCAGTTAGAATTAATGCTAAGGCTGGCGCTGCTACAGGCACCCACCCTCCCAACAGAAAAATCCCAAAACCGATCGCGCCACACCCCGACAGTATTGCTGCGAATGTCAGCGCCAGCTTCCATGGGTGAGCCATCCGCGATGCCATGGTTCCTCCCACAATTGACCATCCTGCAATCCACAGGATTTCTGCCCATTCCGGCCAAAACCAAAACATCGGTCTCTTGTCTAAAACAGCACTCAAAATTTGGCTAATTACTTGTGCGTGTACCACGATCCCCGGCATGAATTGGTTTTTTTGCTGCTGCCCACTGTAAGGAGTATAAAATACATCTTTAACGGTTTCTGTGGTGTAACCGATCAGCACTATTTTATCTTTAACTAAATTCGGACTGACTTTCCCTTGTAAAACATCGGTAATTGTGACTTTGTTTGCGACTTGGCTCCTGGAGTGATAATTAATTAGTATTTGATATCCCCTCGCATCGACATTGCTATATCCTCCGTCATTGCTTTTTAATTTTTTAAATTTGGTTTTTCCCAGCCATAAAGATTGATCTGCTGCCAGTCTGGGAAAAATTTTATACTTTTGCAGGTAGCGGAGTGATAGCTGGAGGTTGAAGGAAGTTAAAACTTGAGAATTGTCATTGCAAAGATGTTTTTCTACCGAATTATCGCCCTTAATTATCGGTGGTTTCATAAATAATAAAGCCCTGCGGAGTATGCCGCCCGGATCGATTCCAAAATCTGCAAATCCCACCCGGTTTGCTGACATTCCCGGAGGAGGGGGAGAACCGGGAGTGTCGGGGCCTCCGTCGGTGACTAAACATACCCCGATAATTCGATCGCTTTTTTGTAAAACTTTAGTTAATTCCTCACGCCCCTCTCCTAAAGGTACATCTCGCAGTACGTCTAAGCCGATGACTGTCGGCTGCATTTTTTCTAGTTTTTGTAATATTTCAGCTATTTTGCGATCGGATATCGGCCATTGCTTTAGTTTCTGAATATCTGCTTCGGTAATCCCCACAATTAGCAAGCGCGGGTCTGGCTTTTCGTCGGGACGCCATCTCAGCATTTGGTCGTAAGCGCTTAATTCTACTGGTTCCAGTATTCCTAGGTGTCTAGTCCCGACCAACGATAATGTTACTGCCGCGGTGGCAATTAATACAGAGCTAACAACTGTTAGTGATGGTTTATACAGTTGACTCAATTGAGCCGCTGCCGAACGAATTTTGTCAGATAGAAATTTGTTAGATATTTTAGTCATTGCCACAATATAAAATTTTGACTCGTTTCACCGAACAGCAGTTATGTTGCTTGTCGGCACCTACACGAGACTTCCTCCATCTTAGAACACCCGGAAACTCCGACCGATTTGTAACAAAACTTTACATTTCGCTACCAGCGAAATGTATATGGAATAACAGTCGCGACCTCGACCGCTGGATTTACCGTCCCCAGAATCCAGTTGCAGCTCCAATTAATTAATGTTATTGATTTGTCAAGGTTCAAATTCTGTATCTGCGGTGTGAGACTAGCTTCTCAAAAATATTGGTCGCCAGCAGGGAGAAAAAATTTATGTACCAAAAAACATTTAAAGTTGATGAATCCGGGATTGTTGAAATTAGCATTCTCGCTACGGGGGACAGCAACAAATCACTAGAAGTTGGCAAGCGTTACGTGCGATCGTTTTCGATGATTTGCGAACCAGACGCTCGATCGGCAGATGGCAGATACAGTTGTTAAAGGGTTCGTACAGCGCATCGCACCCCAGCCAACTCTCAATAGCGATTTGGCAAATCCCGACCCGATGACGTGGCTCGAAGTTTATGCTAAAAATGAGATTTGGTACGAAACTCTCGCTACTTGAACCCAAATGCGGCGACAGACACCGAGATATGCGAGACCCAGAGCCAAGTAGACCTAATTGTTTCAGTCCCAAGGACTGGAATCAGTGGTAGGTCAATCGCTGGTTGAGTCTCTTTAAAAATCGCTATTTATTGAACTTTTTTCCTTCTTTTGATGGCGATGCGAACAATCAAAACTTGACCGGATCGCGCCCGGGCTGAGAACTCCAGACTAACAGTAGAGACGCGATCTATAATATATCTATAAGGTTGGTGAAAAAATGAAACGTTTTCTACATTTTACTGCACTCGCGATCGCTGTATGTGCGATCGCACTTAGTGTCCCCAGTTTCCTGCCACCGATGCAGGCAGTGCCTGCACCAATGCTGCTGAGTCAGAATGTTAAATTTAAACCTCCCGATGTAGACGCCCCCGACAACAGGCAATCGGCGACGCATCGAGGGAATGCTTGTCCGCAGGATTTATCTATTGTTCCTTTAATACCTAAAAGCAATGATGGTTTAACCATAGCAGAATCGCCAACATTCTTGGCCTATGTTTCTCACCCTTCGACTCAAGTGGAGTTTACATTGCAAGCTGACGATGGAAAAGGAATCGATGCTTATAAAACGACTTTCAAAGTTGACAAACCGGGGATAATAGAAGTCAGTATTCCCAACAAAGGGGAGGGCAAAAAAACTCTGGAGGTTAACCAGCGGTATCAGTGGTCGTTTTCCGTGGCTTGCAATGACGATCCGTCGGGAAATTATTTTGTTAAAGGGTTTGTGAAGCGCATTGAACCCGAGGAAACTCTCAAGAAAAATTTGGCAAATCCTGACCCTATGGCTAGGGCTATCGCTTATGCTGAAAATAATATTTGGTACGATACAATTGGTACTCTAGCCCAAATGCGGCGAGGATCACCCAATGATGCGAGTCTGAGGGCCGAGTGGAAGCAATTGTTGCAGTCCCAAAAACTCGAATCAGTTGCCGATCAACCGCTAGGTCAGTCTTTTTAAGCCTCCCTATTTCTCAAGGCTTTCTTTTGTCCTTCTTCTGAGGCTGTGAAGATTGACAAATTAAACCGATCGCCCGCTGCGATTCTTACTCCTAGTCTGGAGTAAAAATCCGAACCCTGATTTTATTCTATCTGGTGAAAAAAATGAAACGTTTTCTACATTTTACTGCACTGGCGATCGCTGTATTGGCGATCGCAATTACTGTCCCCAGCTTGTTTTCACCGATGCAGGCTGTCCCTGCACCAACTCCCCTGGGTCAGAATGTTAATTTCACACCCCCAGAGGTCACAGCCCCCGAGAACCGCCAAGGGGGAGCGCATCGAGGCTGTCAGTTGCAGGATGGTTTATCGATTACTCCCTTAATACCTGAAAGCAATATTGGCTTAACCCTCACAGAGTCGCCAACATTTTTTGTCTATGTTTCTCAACCGGCGGCTCAAGTAGAGTTTGTTTTGCTAAACGAAGATGAATCCGAAGTAGTCTACGAATCTAGTTTAAAAGTTGACAAAGCTGGAATTGTGGGAGTTAGCCTTTCTGACAAAGGTAAGACAAAAAATATTGAGGTTGGTAAGCGATATGTCTGGTCGTTTGCACTGGCTTGCGATCCTCAGGAACGATCGGGAGATTATATTATTAAAGGATGGATGCAGCGAGTTGAACCGCAAGGAACTCTCAAGAGCGCTTTGGCAAATCCCGACCCGAGGGCGAAGCTGATCGCTTATGCTAAAAATGGCATTTGGTACGAGACTCTGGCGACTTTAGCCCAAATGCGTAGTGTCGCACCCGATGATGCGCGGCTGAAGACTGAGTGGACGCAATTGTTGAAGTCCCAAAAACTCGAAGCAGTCGCCGATAAACCCCTAGTTCAGCCTCTTTAAGCGTCCCGATTTCTCAAGGCTTAATTTGTCCTTCTTATGAGAATCTGAAGATTGACAAATTAAGCCGATCGCCCGCTGCGATTCAAACTCCTAGGGATGAGTAAAAATGGCACCCCCAACCTTCCTGCTATCTGGTTAAAAAATGAAACGTTTTGTACGTGGGGTTGCACTGGCGATCGCCGTATTTGCGATCGCACTTACTCTCCCCAGTTTACTGCCACCGATGCAGGCACTGCCTGCACAAATTCTCCTGAGTCAGAATATTAATTTCAAACCTCCAGATGTTACAGCACCCAATAGTAGAGTAGCAGGGACTCATCGAAGCGGAGGTTGTGTGAAGGATGTATCTATTATTCCTTTAATACCTAAAAGCAATATTGGTTTAACCGTAGCAGAAATGCCAACATTTTTGGCTGACATTTCTTCTGCTGCGACTCAAGAAATCGAGTTTGCTTTACAAACTTACGATGGCAAAAATAACGAGGTTTACCAAACTACTTTCAAGGTTGACAAACCAGGGATAGTTGAGATCAATATTCCTAAAAAAGGCGATGGCCAAACATCTCTTCAACTTAACCAGCCCTATCAGTGGTCGTTGTCAGTGCCTTGCAATCAAGATTATTCCGAGGATTATCTGGTGACAGGATTTGTGCAGCGTATTGAACCACAGCCAACTCTTAAGGAAACTTTGGCAAATCCCGATCGGATGGCCTTGGCGATCGCCTATGCTAAAAATGGGATTTGGTACGATACTATTTCTACCCTAGCCCAAATGCGGCGACAAGCTCCTGACGATCCGATGCTGAAAGCAGAGTGGACGCAATTGTTGAACTCCCAAAAACTAGAATCGATTGCCTATAAACCGCTAGTTCAGTCTTTTTAATCGAGACTATTTAGCCAAATCTAAAATCTAAAATCTAAACTCGCTTGATGACTAATAACTCTCCAACAATTCTCGCCCTTGATTTTGACGGTGTAATTTGTGACGGACTAATCGAATATTTCCAAACCGCTTGGCGTACCTACTGCCAAATCTGGCAACCAGTCGAAATAGTCCCCGATGCAGATTTAGCTTTGAGTTTTTACCGAGTGCGGCCAGCCATCGAAACCGGTTGGGAAATGCCCCTGCTGATTCGCGCACTGCTGACAGGAATTACCGAAGAGCAAATTTTGCTAGACTGGCCAAACATTGTCCCGCAGTTATTGACCGAAAATAATTTAAAAGCCCAGTCTGTCGGCGCAATGTTAGACGGACTGCGCGATAATTGGATTGCTGAGGATTTAGCTGGGTGGCTGTCTTTGCACCGCTTTTATCCAGGAGTAGCCGATCGCCTGCACTCGTTACAGGATAGTTCGGTCAAAGTCGCGATCGTCACCACCAAGGAAGGCCGTTTTGTGCGGGAACTCTTGCAGCTAGCGGGCGTACAAATGCCGTCGGAGTTAATTTTTGGCAAGGAATACAACAAGCCGAAACACCAAATATTGCGGGAATTTTTGGCAGCTTCTGGCAAAGATACGACTATTTGGTTTGTGGAAGATCGGTTAAAAACTTTGGTCTCGGTGAAGCAGCAGCCGGATTTATCTCAGGTGAGGTTGTTTTTGGCTGACTGGGGTTACAATACTTTGACAGAACGGGAATCTGTGGCTCAAAATCCACCTGTTCAATTGCTTTCTCTGTCGCAGTTTGCCGGAGATTTTGTCGATTGGCTGCCTGACGAATGTTGATCTTAGACTTGTTGGGAGGGAGATTTTTTTTCGCTTAGCAGAGTCAAAAAAAATCCCCAAATTTTACACTTTTTTTGTTGACTTTTGCGGCGCTGGTATGGTATTTTTATATAATGGGATGGTTGCAAAAATAATATTTTTAAACATATTCCCATTATGATATAAATATAACAGGAATTCCCCAAAAAATCAAGCATACCGACAAAAAAAATCGATTTTTTTTTGTCGGTGACTGTAATAAAATAGGTTCGTAGTGAGGACTTTAGTCCTTATTTTCCAGGTTCGTAGTGAGGACTTTAGTCCTTCTTTCCAGGTTCGTAGTGAGGACTTTAGTCCTTCTTTTCCCGAGGACTTGCATTCCGAACGATCGCACCAATCTGAGACTTAAAACCAATGCTAGATTTAACTAAAGCAGCCAAAGCAATGCAGGGAATGAGCCAGCATTTGAATGTGGAGGCTTTGGCGGCTCGCCAGCGTTTGCAAGTGGCTCAGAATTTGCTGGAACAGGCGGCAGTGGGACAAGAAAAATTGGTAGAATTGCAAGAGAGTTGGAGCGATCGCACTTTATTCAATGCAGCCACGCCGATCGAGCCATTGTCCGATCGCACCTACATCACCGCACCGCCCGCCGCCCACACAGTCTTCGCCACAGACGGATCGCAAATTTCGCCCAGCCATCACGAAATCGCCTACTGCTACCTGATCAACGTCGGTACAGTCATGCTGCACTACGGGCAAAGCCGCCACCCAGTATTAGACAGCGTGCCCGAAGTTTTCTACAAACCCGAAGACTTGTATGCTTCGCGCCAGTGGGGAATTAGAACCGAAGAGTGGATGGGATACCGGCGCGCCGTTTCCGAAGCCATCGCCCTCGCGGAAATGGGCTGCAATTGGGCAAAATTTAACGACAATCAACTACCCGCGCCAACTTTGGCAATGGTAGATGGTTCCCTGATTTACTGGTTTTTGGAACAATTACCTAGCGAAGCGCGCGATCGAATTTTGCAACCAATTTTAGAAGCTTGGGACAAATTGCGCGTAGCAAAAATTCCCCTATTAGGATACTTGAGCGCTTCTCGCAGCACCGAAAGCTTATCTTTTTTGCGGTTTCAAGCTTGCACCCACGAAGTACCAGACTGCATGACAAACTGCCCCAACGTCGGATTTTCTGCCACCAGTGCTTTCGATGAAAAAGCACCTTGTCAAGAATTTGAACCCCTACGAGATTCCGTCTTGTGGGCCACAATCCTGCTACCCGGACAAAGAAGCCCGTTGTGGAAATCCCACTCTCGAATTTTAGATTTGTACGGCCTTAATCCCATCTATTTTTGTTACGTTCATGTTGGCACAGAAATTGCTAGAATAGAAGTTCCCGAATGGGTAGCACAAGATAATACAGAGCTAGATTTAGCCTTAGGAATGATGCTAGCTCAAGTACACAAAGGCGGCGGCTATCCCGTGACGCTAGCAGAAGCCCACAACCAAGCAGTAGTCACCGGAGGCGATCGAAGTAGCTTTTTTGCTTTGTTAGAGCAGCAAATGATTAAAGCAGGTTTAAAAAATGTCGGTATTTCTAATAAGGAAACCCGGAAGCGCGGTAGTATTGCTTGAATTAAAAATAAGAGTTAAAAATGTTATATGCCAATAGAGTTAATTATCTTAATTGCTTCCTTACTTGTTTCTTGGCTGGTATTTAATTGGGCTTTTAAAGTATTGAAAGCCAGCGTTGGTACAGCGATTGCTCTAGCAGCAATTGTGCTGGCGATGCAGTTATTGTTTGGTATCGGGCCAAATCAACTTTTTCAACACATCACTCACCTGCCACAAACCCTTGGGAAAATAATTTTTGGCAGGTAATCCGATTTTAGATTTCAGATTTTAGATTTCAGATTTGTTCTCTCATCTAAAATCTAAAACCGCAAATCTGCCGACTTTAGGAAAAATATTCCTTTCTCCTTACTTCCTTCTGTCAACTGTCAACTGTCAACTGTCAACTGTCAACTGTCAACTGTCAACCGTCAACCGTCAACTGTCTAACTTCCGAGCATTTGCAGCTTGTACAAACTAGCATACAAACCTTCTTGTTGCAACAACTCTTCGTGGCTGCCAGACTCTACTAACTGCCCGCGTTTGAGCACCAAAATGCGATCGACATTTCGGATAGTCGAGAGCCTGTGAGCAATGATTATAGCCGTTCTGTCCGCCATCAAACGCTCCAGAGCCTCTTGAATCAAAGCTTCCGTTCCCACATCCAAACTAGCAGTCGCCTCGTCGAGCACTAAAATACTGGGGTTGCGAATGGCGGCGCGAGCAAACGCTAACAACTGCTTTTGTCCCCCCGAAAGATTCGTTCCCCTTTCCCGCAATTGCGTGTCATAACCTTGAGGTAATTCTTCAATTAAACGAGCAACATTCGTCTTTTCTGCTGCTGCTCGAATCTCCTCCATCGAGTAACTTTCGCCAAGGCTAATATTGCTCTTCACATCGCCAGCAAATAGAAAGCCATCTTGAATAATAACACCTACGTGTCTCCGCAATTCTGCTTGAGGTAAATCGCGAATATCTATACCATCGATCAGAATCCGTCCTCGGGTGGGCTCGTAAAGGCGGCACAAGAGACGGATGATCGAACTTTTGCCTGCACCAGTAGGGCCAACTAATGCTACTTTTTCGCCGGATTTGATGGTAAAATTGAGGTCTTGCAGAACATATTCGTTTTCTTTGTAAGCAAACCACACATTGTCAAATTGGATTTCTCCGGATGCAGCTTGCTTTGATTGGGCATGAGCAACTAGGGATTTTTGATTGTTAGCTGATAGGCGATATTCAGAAGTTACAGGAGTTTGATTACTTTCTACCAATTCTGGCTCATTTGAAGATAAATTATAAGCAAGTGCCTCTGGATGACCGGCCATCAGCAACGGCGAATAATATTCCCTTCTTCCTGCTTCCCTCTTCCCTCTTCCTTCTTGCTTCTTCCCTCTTCCTTCTTCCTTCTTCCATTTTCCTTCTTCCTTCGCCCCGCTAATTGGATCTTTAATTTCGATCGGTTCGTTGAGAATATCGCTAATCCGTTCGACTGCGGTAAATCCTGCTTGAATAGCCGTAAATTTCTCGGCAAATTGCCGCAGCGGATCGAAGAGACGCTGAGCAAATAAAATGAATGCAGACAGAGTACCAAAGTTAATTGTACCTTGCAGAAGGCTTTGACCGCCCATCCACAAAACGGCTGCAATCGCCACTAAAGCAATCCATTCTAATGTTGCAGATACGGCTGAGTCGTAAAAGATAGTTTTATCAACTGCTTTAATGTAGCATTTATTGGTAACGTTAAACAATTCTGAGTTGAATCTTTCCCGGCGGAATAGCTGCACTACGCCAATACCCGTCAGGTTTTCTTGCAGTTGGGCGTTGAGATCGGAAAGTTCTTCTCTGGTGGTGTAATTTGCTATGCGAAATTGGTTCTGAAAATAAATGATTATGGCGGCAATTGGGATCATCATTAATACCAACATTAAAGCTAGTTGCCATTGCATGGTAAACATGAAAATGGCAATTACTAATATTGAAAATAAATCGCTGACAATCCCGATCGCCCCTGAGGAAAAAACCTCTCCCAAAGCTTCCACGTCACTGGTGAGGCGCGTCATCAATCTGCCTACTGGAGTGCGATCGAAAAATCGCACCGCTAGCGAGGTGACGTGTACAAACAAATCATTTCTAATATCAGTAGTAATAATTTGCCCTACTTTTGTGACTAAATATCCTTGAACTGATTGCAGTCCCAATCTAAATGTTATAGTTAGCATCAGCAAGACTGCCAAAACATTTAATGCAGTAGATAAAGGCAATCCCTGTAAAAATTGATAGGTAGGTTCTGCTCGAATTACCGAAATTGCCTGTCCGATCAGAATCGGTTGAATTGCTCCTGAGACTGCTAGCGGTACTAATAGTGCGATCGAAATAATCAGCAAGCGTTTGCTGCGGGTTGCGTAAGATGCCAACCTCAGGAATAACCGCCAGTCTGTATCGCGGCGGGGTTGGTTTTCGGTGTCTGCTACTGGTGAGGAAATGGTCATTCGATTTTAGATTTTAGATTTTAGATTTTAGATTGCAGAAGCGAGCCTGCTGGTAAATTAGGGGGCTTTTGCTCAGGATAGTGAGCTTTTTTGCTCCGCAGCTTGTAGCGCGGGTGGGCGCTGGAAGTTCGATCGGTCTTTAAGCAGAAAACCTGTAGAATATATCCAAGCAATAATTGTAGCAAATACAGTCAGTTAAATCATGGAATCTTCTACAGCTACAGTAAATTCTTTGTCCCGACAGATAGAAACACCTAGATTGTATCTGAGACAATTTACTCCAGACGATTTAGATGAGCTGTACCGCATCTACAGCGATGCGGAAGTGATGAAGTATCTGAGCGAAGGCGTCAGAAATAAAGAAGAAACAGCAGCAGATTTATTTCAGATAATCGGAGATTGGGAAAAACATGGTTTCGGTTTGTGGGCTGTTGTCAATAAACAAAATAACCAATTGATCGGCGACGGGGGGCTGAGATTTTTAGGCAAAACACCTGAAGTAGAAGTCGGTTACGTGTTAGCAAAAGCATACTGGGGGAAAGGTTTAGCATCGGAAGTTGCAGCGGCGACGCTCAAGTATGGATTTGAAGTATTGAAACTAGACAAAGTTGTTGCAGTTGCAGATACCGAAAACAGATCCTCGCGGCGGGTAATGGAAAAAGTGGGGATGAAATACCAGCATATTTTTGACGATTGCGGTCGCGATCGAGTATATTATGCGATCGCAAGACTCTAATATTTTACCTCAAACGAAACCCAACTAAAATATTTTTAGCCAGACAAAATTTGAAATATTAAAGTTGGAGAGAATAGTTGCGATCGCCCGCCCCCAAAATATCGCCTCCCAGCGGGTGATGCAGAAAGTTGGTTTCAAATATGAAAACAACGCTCGTTATTATGAAACTGATGTAGTATGTTATTCAATATCGCGATCGCAATATTCTCAGGAGTAAAAATCTATGCGTAAACTTTTGTTGCAAATAGTGGTGCTAAGTCCAGTAATTTTAACTTTTTGCTGGATGAATCCTAAAAGTGCGATCGCCCTGGAAGTCGATCGCCAAACCAACGCACCAACTCCCACAAATGTCTCTCAATCGGCTGACATTGCACCGAGTAGCTGGGCTTTTCAGGCACTACTATCCTTAGCAAAACGCTACAGTTGCCCGATTGTCGCCCCAGTTGGTACTACTTTAGGCGATCGACCTTTAAAACGCTCTGAGTTTGCGGTAAGTTTAAATAGTTGTTTGGTAAACGTCGATCGGGCGATCGCAGCAGGTACGCCAAAAGTCGGCCCAGAAGATTTAGCCATAGTCCAACGTTTACAGACTGAATTCGCCCCTGAATTAGCGACGCTGCGGGGTAGAGTTGACGCATTAGAAGCTCGTAGTGGTGAATTGGAACAAAATCGAAATCCCCCCCTTTCAGAACCCAATTCTGTACCTTTACCAGCGCCTTCTCCCCAAACAGCCCCTCAGCGAGTGAGACTTAACCTTGACAATCGCGCTCCTAACAATCTTACAGGACAAGATTTATTAAGAACTAGAAATTTTGGCGGCATTAATCAGCCAGTAACTCCACTACCATCACCTACAACCACAGCCTTGCCCGCCCAAACCCAACAATTCGATCGCGAAGGATACAACCGCATTTACGATAACCCCTATCAGCGGGCTAGCAACAACCCGCTTTCCACATTTGGCATCGATGTCGATACAGCATCCTACAGCAATGTCCGACGCTTTATCAACAGCGGCGTGATGCCGCCCAAAGATGCAGTGCGCCTCGAAGAACTAATTAATTACTTTACCTACGACTATCCGCAGCCAAAGGGCGATCGACCTTTTTCAATTAATACAGAAGTCGCCAATGCTCCCTGGAATCCCCAACACAAATTAGTCCACATTGGCTTGCAAGGAAAAAGCATTTCCACCAAAAATTTACCGCCGAACAATCTCGTATTTCTGATCGATGTTTCCGGTTCCATGAATTCGCCCGACAAATTGCCGTTAGTCAAAGCATCTTTGAAATATCTCGTCAGCGAATTGCGAGCCAAAGATAGCGTCACTATTGTAGTCTATGCCGGAGCCGCCGGGTTAGTCTTGCCTCCAACACCGGGCAACCAAAAAGAAAAGATATTAGATAGCATTGACAAGCTAGAAGCAGGTGGTTCTACCGCAGGCGGAGCAGGCATTCAACTAGCCTACAAAGTTGCTAAAGACAACTTTATTAAACAAGGAAACAACCGCGTTATTCTGGCAACGGACGGCGATTTTAATGTTGGCGTTTCCAGCGATGGCGAACTCGTGCGGATGATTGAAGAAAAACGAGAACAAGGAGTCTTTCTGAGCGTCTTGGGATTTGGTACTGGCAATTTGCAAGATGCAAAAATGGAACAGCTAGCCGATAAAGGTAATGGCAATTATGCTTATATCGACAGTTTGTTGGAAGCCAAAAAAGTGCTAGTCACTCAAATGGGAGGCACGCTATTTACCATCGCCAAAGATGTGAAAATTCAAGTAGAGTTCAATCCAGCTAAAGTTCAAGCTTACCGTTTAGTTGGTTACGAAAATAGAGTTTTGCAAAATCAAGACTTTAACGATGACAAAAAAGATGCAGGTGAATTAGGTGCGGGACATTCGGTAACGGCAATTTACGAAATTATTCCGGTTGGTGTCGCCAGCGATGTCAAATTGCCGGAGGTCGATCCATTAAAATATCAACCGAATCCAGCCACTGCTTCTACCTCTCAAACTGATGAATTGATGCAGGTAAAGTTGCGTTACAAAAACCCCAATGAGACAGTGAGTCAGTTAATTACGCAGTCAGTAATCGACAAACCTGTGAAACTAGAAAATGCCTCTGCTAACTTCAGATTTGCTGCTGCTGTAGCTGCTTTCGGGATGGTTTTGAGAGATTCTGAGTACAAGGGAGCAGCTAATTTCGATCAAGTATTGAGACTGGCAAGTCAGGCGAAAGGTGAAGACAAGGAAGGCTATCGGGCAGAGTTCATTCGTTTAGTTGAAAACTGCAAAACGCTAGTAGCAAAGATAGGAGTAAAGTAGTTTTGTAGGGTGTGAGTTACCTTGCTTTTACCCATCTATTTGTTACAAGCCTCGGGTGCATCTCACTTTATGCAAATATATTCGTAGGGGCGAAGCATTTCGGCAATAAATCTCTGGTTATGACTAACAAATTGTTTGCCGAAATGCTTCGCCCTTGCACTCATAGAGATGAACTCCCAGGATATGCCTTCAATTTTCCTGCTAGAATAGTGATTGTCCATCATGCAACAAATAGAAACGGCCAGATTGTATCTGAGACAATTTACGCCAGACGACTTAGACGATCTGTACCGCATCTACAGCGATGCGGAAACAATGAAATACTTGACAGGAGTTAGAACTAGAGAAGCAACAGAAAGCGCCATTCATGCTATGCTCCAACGTTGGGAACAAAATAACTTCGGAATGTGGGCTGTAGTACATAAAATAGATTGTAAAATGATTGGCCGCTGCGGACTTGCTTTTCTGGACAAAACACCGGAAGTGGAACTTGGTTATGCGTTTGATAAAGTTTATTGGAATCAAGGATTGGCGACAGAAGCATCTTTTGCTAGTCTAAACTATGGATTTAACATATTAAAGTTGGAGAGAATAGTTGCGATCGCCCGCCCGGAAAATATCGCCTCCCAGCGGGTGATACAGAAAGTTGGCATGAAATATGAAAAAAATGCTCGTTATTACGAAATTGATGTATTGTATTATTCTATTTTTCGAGAAACTTACAAGTCCGCAGTATCTTCGTAGGAAGAATCTGATTTTTGTAAAAAGCATTTTTCTTTGAGTGCTGTCCTGCTCGCGTATTGTACAATACGCGATCGGGGACAGCACTATAAATACCAAACTGAGATGTTCCCTAAATTACTCGCATCACAATCACAAATTAGCATTATTGTCTGCGGACAACTACGAAGTCCGTTGCAATTGCTTGTTAACCTTAATAATCTTCTTGTCAAAATACTCTTTTCTGTGTCCCAATCTTTTAGCCACTTCCAACCCCTTCTGATAAGCTTCCAATGCTTTCTTGTAATCCTTCATTTCCTGATAAACTTGACCGAGATTGTCGTAAGCACTCATCAATCCGTACCAATTGTAAGCCCGTTCTTCCAACAACAACTGCATTTGATAGATTCGCACAGTCGGTTCTAGCTGTTTTTGCGATCGATAAAGCAGTGCTAATTTATCCAAAGCTTCGCTAGCTTGGGCGTACTGTTGAATGGGGACGGCTAAATTGTAGGCTTCCTGATAGTATTGAGCTGCTAAGTTGATTTGACCTATAGTTTGGTAATCGGTGCCGATCGCAATTTTGAGCGGTGGTATCGCAGCCGGGTTTTGCAGGTTGACATACACAGATGCTAGTTTTTCCCGGGCTGCGATCGCCTTTAGGGGCTGTTTCGACTGTTGGTAAACGTAGGCTAACTGTCTCAGAGTATCCACCTCAGTCGGAGGAGTTACAGGCTGTGGTGGCGCGCCATTTCCCGCCGTTACAGCAGAATTTGGTACAGCAGCATTAGCAGCAAATACAGCACGGTTTTCCTGAATTAAAGTTGCCAATTCCTCATACACGGGAGCCGCTTTATCGTAACTCAGCCAATTGATGTGAACAAGTGCGATCGCCTTTAAAGTCTGACCCTGAGCCAATATATCTTGATTTTGGCGCGCATTTTCGAGGATTTGTTGGTAAACTTCTACGATCGGGCCTTTAGCGCGCACCTGCCCAAAAGCCGCAGCCAAAACCGGAAGCAACTCAGTATTTACCGGCACTTGCGATTTAACTTGTTTGTGAATTGCTTGCAGCCGTTTAGTAATAAGCTGAAGTTCCAGGTTTTTATTGCTACTCCAAGCCACACTTCCCACCCGACTCAAAGCAGCAATTTCCGCCGCCGGGCCAAGATATCGGCGCAGTCGCAATTCTCGAAACCAAATATCAAAAGCACCAGCCCCATCTCCAGCTTGCAGTTTAGCCGCTGCTTCTAAGCTTAGCTTTTCCAAAGCTGCACTCAGATCCTCCCGCTGAGTGCTACTCAAAGATTCAGTAGCGGGTTTTAGGGGATCGGGTGTGGTAAGTTCTAGAGGATTAGGAGAAAATTGATCGAGGGGTGGTGGATTAGTTTGGGCGCTAGCAATTGAACCAGTACACAGCCAGAAAAGCAAGCACCCAATTGGCAAAGAATTTCTCATTCTTAAAATTTGGTTGCCACCATTCGGCAGCCCTGCACGAAACATCAAGTTTTGCATACTTACAAAACGGTATAAATTATGTCACAAAGATGGCACACAAGCCAACTGTTCAACAATAGCAACAAAATAAAACTTACCGCACTGAGCAATTATTGGAATTTACAGGCTTTGGGCGATCCTCTTCGTTGGCGTAGCCCCCGTAGGGGCGGGCTTCGCCAACGCATTTTGCGCCTATTCAGTTTAGCTCTAATTTTCCTAACTGTATGCACAGCTTGCGCGGCCCCTCCCGCCGTTGCTAGAGATCGCTCTTTTCCTGAAATATCCCTAGGCTTTTTGGGCGAGTACCAATTGCCAAAAATCAACTTTGAAGGATCGCCAGTCGGCGGTTTATCAGGCATCACCTACGACGCCAAAGGTATTAGTGGTGTTACTTCCAAGGCTTATCGTTTTTACGCCCTTTCCGACGACAAAAGCGAAAACGGAGAAGCCAGATTTTACAGTCTCCGACTCGATCTTAAATCCAGCGATCCAGCCAATATTAGCCTCGAAAAAGTTTCTGTTGAAGGCGTTACATCCCTCAAAAAAGCAGACGGTGAAACCTTCCTTTGGGGTTCCATCAATCCCGAAGGTATCGCCCTGTCTCCACGGAATTCAGTATTTGTCGCCAGCGAAGCCAGCCCTCCTTTTGTCGGAGAATTTGACCTCACTACCGGGAAATTGCGAGGAAATTTGCCAATTCCCAAGCGTTACATCCCCGATACCAACGATGAACAACAACAGCAAGGAGTCCAGAAAAGTTTAGGTTTTGAATCCTTGAGTATCGACCCAGAAACCTTTAGTCCGGGCGGTTTAGATCCGTTTAGGTTGTTTGCAGCGACAGCAGCGCCGTTAATTCAAGATTTAGACCCAGAACAGGCAAGCAAACTCCGTCTTTTACATTATATCATCGTCGATAAAACTCCGCAATTAGTCTCGGAAAATCTTTACCAGCTAGACGAAGTTCCGATGACTGTTTTGAACGGATTAACAGAATTGGTAACGATTGGTGGAGGTCAATTTTTGAGTTTAGAGCGTTCCTTTGGGATATCGGGATACGGTGCTAAAATTTATCAAGTAGCTGTTGGGGCGGCGACAGATACTTCTAGAATCGAAAGTTTTAAGGGGCAACTAGGAATGGTTGAACCTGTGAGGAAAAAGTTACTATTAGACTTGAATGAACTCGGAATTCCGCTGTACAATTTAGAGGGAATGACTCTCGGCCCGCGTTTGCCAGATGGTAGCCAAAGTGTGGTTTTGGTGAGCGATGATAATTTTGAGGAAGCTCAGAAAACTCAGTTTATTTTGTTGAGTTTAAAAGGTAAAATTTAGGATGATGTTTGGTGTCAGAATATTATGTCCGGTCAATGAGTCACAATCAAAAGGTTCGTAGTGAGGACTTTAGTCCTCGGATGAATGCGGACTAAAGTCCTCACTACGAACCTATTTTAATTATGGGGTTTTTGTTCGGATATGAGATCGCGTAATGGATGCGGACTAAAGTCCTCACTACGAACCTATTTTAATTATGGGGTTTCTTTTTAGATATGATATCGCGTTTGGGTGCATCTGTGCACGAGCAAATATTTGTGTAGGGGCGAAGCATGACCGCAGTCAATATGATATGATAACTAATAACTTATATGCGGTCATGCTTCGCCCTCTTCAAAAACCAGATGCACCCTCGCGTTTTGTCTCCGTTAAATTCCTGAAATTAGTCAAAAAATGGGTTTTTCAACTTATTCTATATGCCTGCACGCCACAGTTTAAAATTACCAGATATCGAACTTTCTTATCTAGAATGGAACTCACAAACAGGGACAGAAAAAGTTCCGCGTTTGCTACTGTTGCACGGTTTAGCAGATAGTGGGTGTGTCTGGACGAGCTTGGGCAATTACTTGTCGAACCGCTATCATATTGTAGCGCCAGATATGCGCGGCCACGGAGAGAGTGACAAACCGGAAACCGGCTATACTTTTGCAAGGGCGATCGCAGATTTGGAAGCTTTGATGGCACACCTCAACTGGCAAAATGCCCACATTGTCGGACATTCTTGGACGGGAAAACTAACATTAATTTGGGCGCGGCAAAATGGCGATCGCATTTCGAGTATGATTTTAGTAGACCCAATCTTCATCAGCAAACTGCCCGCTGTGATGAAACTCAGTCTACCAATAGTTTACCGCAAATTAGACTGTCTCAAATGTATGGGCCCGTTTGCAACTTTAGCCCAAGCCGAAGCAGCCGCCAAACAATCGGGAGAATACGCAGGTTGGAGTGAAGTGCAACAAATGATCTTCCAAAACCAAATCGAACAAAAATTAGATGGAAGTTGGGGAAGTAAATTTGTGATTCCCGCCAGAAATCAGATATTTACCGAAGTGATGGAAGTTGCCGGTTTAACGGAAAATATTGATATTCCTACTTTGTTTGTACAGCCGGAAACAGGCGTAAATCGCATGGATTGGCAAATGCAGCCCTACAAAACATACTTGCAAAATCTGACAATTGTCAAAGTACCGGGGAATCACTGGTGTTTTTTGACTCAACCGGATACTTTTAATCAAACCGTGGCAGATTTTTTAGAGGGCGCAACACTGTGAATTTAGAAATTATTGCACATCGGGGATTTTCGGCGATCGCCCCTGAGAACACTTTAGCAGCATTTTCCAGGGCGATCGCCCGCAAAGCCGATTCGATCGAGTTTGACATCCAGCTATCGGCTGACGGTGTGCCCGTGGTTTTCCACGACGCCACGCTGGATAGAATCACCGGAGTTTCTGGTAAAGTCAGGGAAACAAACCTGTCAGACTTGCAGAAACTCAATGCTGGTAAATGGTTCAGCGATGAATTTTCACGGGAAAAAATCCCCACCTTCAAAGAAGCCTTAGCTATCCTCAAGAATGTTGACAAATTTCTCTATTTTGATGTCAAGCCTCACTGCGAATGGTCGGATACAGAAGTTGCGGAGTTTGTCAATACTTTGCACCGTGCAGGAATTCAAGAAAAATGCGTTATTACCTCGTTTAGCGAGAAATTTCTCGGACAAGTGCGGCGGCTAAATGGCGATTTGGCGATCGGACACATCGTTGCTAATCTAGAAGCATATAAAACTCAATTGTCTCAAGCTGTCGCCCATCGCGATAACTTGATTACCAGCCTGTATCGTGTTTTATTGGAAAACCCCGCACTAATTCCAGAAACCCGCAATCAAGGAGTTGACATTGTAGCGTGGACGGTGGACGATCGCGCACATATGCAAAAGTTAATTGATTTGGGTGTAACTCGGATTGTCACTAATTGTTTGATATAATTTGTATCACTTGATATCTTGCACCACGATCGAGAACGGGCAAGATGCCCGTTCCACAAAACTCATTGCCTGTTCCACAAAACTCAATTAATAGATGAATTATTTTCGCCAAAGCATCCACGAAATGTCCGGTTACGTACCGGGAGAACAGCCACCGCTAGGCACAAAAATTATTAAACTAAATTCTAATGAAAATCCCTATCCGCCTTCTCCCAAAGCCTTAAAAGTGCTTCAAGAAATAGACCCAGAAATGCTGCGGCGCTATCCAGATCCAACTGGCAAAATTTTTCGCATCGCCGCTAGTAAAGCTTTGGGGGTTCCTGACGATTGGATTTTGGTAGGTAACGGCAGCGATGATTTATTAAACTTGATAGTTCGTGCTGTGGGCGAAGCTGGCAAACCCGTTGTTTGTCCCTCACCTACCTATGTATTGTACCGCACGCTGGCAGAAATTCAGGATGCAGAATTTGTCGAAGTTGCCTATCCAGACGACTACAAATTACCCGTCGATTTGCTAATAGCAGCTAAAGGTTCTGTGACATTTGTAGCTTCGCCAAATAGTCCCTCGGGAACAGCGATATCTGTGGCAGATTTGGAGAAACTTGCTCAAGAATTATCTGGCATTCTGGTCATCGATGAAGCTTATGTAGATTTTGCCGAAAACAATGCTTTGGAGTTGACAAAAAACTACAGTAATGTTATAGTTTTGAGAACGCTTTCCAAAGGTTATTCGCTAGCAGGATTGAGATTGGGTTTTGCGATCGCAAATCCGGCACTGTTGGCTGAATTAAATAAAATCAAAGACAGCTACAATGTTGATGCTATAGCCTATGCGGTGGCGGCGAGTGCGATCGCAGATTCAGACCACAAAACAGCCAACGCCGACAAAATCAAGGCTTCCAGAGCAAAACTAGCCGTTAGTTTCCAGGACTTAGGCTTTGAAGTTTGGCGATCGCAAACCAACTTTTTGTTGGTCAGGCCGCCCAACGGCGATGCAAAAAGAATTTATCAAACACTCAAAGAACGGGGAATATTGATTCGATACTTCAATCAGCCGCGATTGGACGATAAATTGCGAATTAGTATAGGTACAGAAGAACAGAATCAAATATTACTTAAAACCTTGAAAGAAATCCTCTAGATAACCAGGTTTGTAATGAGGACTTCAGTCCGCATCAGGTTCGTAGTGAGGA
This sequence comes from Microcoleus sp. PH2017_35_SFW_U_B, assembly GCF_020737865.1. Lineage (NCBI taxonomy): Bacteria > Bacillati > Cyanobacteriota > Cyanophyceae > Oscillatoriales > Microcoleaceae > Microcoleus > Microcoleus sp. PH2017_35_SFW_U_B. The sequence goes on along the minus strand of NZ_JAEQDE010000085.1, from coordinate 4,794 downwards.
CTTCAGTCCGCATCTATCGGAGGACTCGCATTCCTCACTACCAACCGTTTGATTATGGATAATTATTAGGATTGTCGATCGCCAATCCGGCAGACTGAGCAATATTCAGCAGTCTGTTGTCAGCCGAAACAAAAATTACTTGAGTGTCTGGGATTGATGTTAAAACAGATTGAACCCGCAAAGCAGCCGCCAATTGCACAGCATCATAAGCCCGCAGTGGATATTGAACAATCAGTTCACCCGCCCTTTCAGCCAGTGCCTCATCAACTTCAATAACTCTATAGCGACTATTAAATTCCGATCTAAAATTTTGAATAAGTGCAGCAACTTCCGCAGCATTTATACCACCTTCACGCTGTCTGCGGGCAAAAGCACTCAGAACTTCCACCCAGGTGATTCGCACCAGTAGCAGTGAGTTACCTGTCTGGGAATCCGTGAGAGTCTTGATCCAAGGGCTGCCAATTTCAACCACATATCTTTTGATGAGGGCGCTGCTATCCAAAAAATAAATGTTTACCACGGGCCGCGATCCTCGATAATCATTTCAGACAGAGGCTTTCCCGGTTTTGCGCCTAATTTTTGAGCCAATTCATAGACATCATCATCAGTTACAGCCTCGAAATTCTGGGGAGTGTTAGGTAATGGAGTCACGAATCCTCGATCGACTAAAAACTGGATTGCCAATTCTGCCTGCTTTTTGGGATCGTCAGGCCAGAGTTGAATCCGCACAGTTGCCCCATCTTGGAAAGACACCGAACTCAGGGGACGAAAAACCCCGTTTTCGTAGACAGCAGTAATAGTTTCTGGCATAATTAGCCTCTAAATTAAATGCTTAGACTTATTGTACTTCTTTTATAGCTTGAAGTAGGGTGCGTCAGCTACGATTATTTTTGCTACAAATAAACAATCTCAAAACTGACGCACCCGATCGCCAATGGTGCGTCAGAATCATACTTTCGGTGGTGATTTATCATCTCAAAACTGACGCACCCTACCACTAAAATCATCTTATACCAGTTTTTTATGAGGCTGCATAGAATTCCGATCCCCCCTAGCCCCCCTGGTTGTAGGGTGGGACAGGAAGCGCTCAAAGTCCCCCTTCTTAAGGGGGATTTAGGGGGATCGAGATATATGCAACTTCACATTAAATTGGTATTACTTCGTGGCCACCACAGCCAAATTCCAAGCCAACCGCTTCATCAAAGGCAACTTCTTCAAAAACCCATCCAACCCTTCCAAACGAGAATATTCCGGCTTCAATCTCTCTTGTTCGATAATAATCTTCTTCCAATAACGCTCATCATTCGGATGCACTTTTTCGATTAAATAAAAGCGCAAAAAGATCCACAACGATGTCAACCAAAACGTATCGTAAGCCGTCTCCGAAAACAAAGACTTGACAAGTTTGACAATATTAATGTCCAAAGGAGTTTCATCCTCAGTCCGCACCTCGGTCGCCATTCTGCGGTAAACATTAATCACCGGATTGTGCTTCATCGGGTCCCAAAAACAAGCTTTGCCGCCCGGTTTCAGGACGCGGTACATTTCGCGAATCGCTTTTTCTGGTTCCGGCAAATGGTGCAACAAATTGGAAGCGTAAACAATATCAAAACTGTTGTCTGGGAAATCCAGCGCCATGGCATTCACCGTACAACCTTCGATTGTTACGCCATTTATCTCTGCCAATTTCATGGCCACTTCCACCATGCCCTCAGAATAATCAGCCGCCACACAATGTGCACCTTTCTTCGCAAAATAAATGCTATTTTCTCCGGCGCCACAGCCTAAATCCAAGAGGCGTTTACCCGTGACATCGCCCATGTGCTGGACGATGAATCTATTTTCTGGGGCGGTGCAAGCTTCAAAGTAATCGTTGACACGGATGCCGTCAACATCGATTGTGGATGCCCAAGCATCGTGGAATTGTCGCTCTTTTTTTAAAGTTTCGTCTTGCATTTTTTTAATGTTTGTTGTTGGTAAAAAAAAATGAAACCGCAGATGAACGCGGATTAACGCAGATTTATTGAGATTTATCTGCTTCGATGGGCGTTCGCCTGCGGTGTATTTTAGCAAGGATGGCTGAGAATCAATTTATCAGCGCTGTGCTTCGGCGACAACTTGATTTGCGATCGCAGTTGGCTGTTCGGAGGATTTTTCAGGATTAGGCTGCAATGACACGTACAGCCGATTTAAGGCGCTGATGTATGCTTCGGCGGAGGCGACGATGATGTCAGTATTGGCTGAGTGTCCAGAAAATACTTTCCCTTCGTGGCGCAAGCGAATTGTTACTTCGCCGATCGCATCTATGCCCGCTGTTACCGATTGTACAGAAAACTCGATCAACTCGTTTGGTACGTTTACCACGCGGTTAATCGCCCTGTAAATCGCATCTACAGGGCCGGTGCCGATCGCAGCATCGGTCAATTCTTCGCCCGCCGGATTCCGCACAGTAACCGTGGCTGTCGGCCGCGATTTGTCCCCGCAGGAAACCTGTACCAATTCTAACCGGAAAAGTTCGGGAGCTTGGTGGACTTCGTTATTGGCGATCGCCTCCAAATCCCAATCGGTAATCTCTTTTTTCTTGTCGGCTAAATCTTTAAACTTGACAAAAGCCTTATTTAGCTCATCATCTGCCATTTCAAAACCCAACTCTTTCAACCGAGTTTGAAATGCGTGGCGGCCGGATAATTTGCCCAAGATAATTTGATTTTCCGTTAAGCCGATCGACTCAGCGTCCATAATCTCGTATGTCAGCTTATTTTTCAGCACCCCGTCTTGGTGAATTCCCGACTCGTGGGCGAAAGCATTTGCTCCCACAATCGCCTTATTTGGCTGCACCAACATCCCAGTCAAATTGGAAACCAAGCGCGAAGTTTTGTAGATTTGGCGCGAGTCAATATTGGTCAGCGGTTCGTCAGAATCCGCAGGCCGTCCCAAGAATGGATTAAAATATTGGCGTCGCACGTAAAGCGCCATTACCAACTCTTCCAGCGCCGCATTTCCCGCCCGTTCCCCAATCCCGTTAATCGTGCATTCCAACTGTCTGGCGCCATTTTTTACAGCTTCCAAAAAGTTAGCAACCGCCAATCCTAAGTCATTGTGACCGTGAACCGAGATGATTGCCCGATCGATATTCGGCACATTTTCCTTAATTCCCCGAATCAAATCCCCATACTCGCTGGGAGTTGTGTAGCCCACAGTATCGGGAATATTCACAGTAGTCGCCCCGGCCTCGATCGCCCTTTCTAGAACCTGATACAAAAATTCGCGATCGGAACGACAAGCATCCTCCGGCGAAAACTCCACATCATCCACAAAAGACTTAGCATAATCCACCATTTCCGGCACAATTTCCAGAACCTCAGCCCGCGTCTTTTTCAGCTTATATTCCAAGTGAATATCAGACGTAGCCAGAAACGTATGAATTCGCGAATTTACCGCTGGTTTAATCGCCTCGGCTGCTGTTTTAATATCCGGCTTGCGCGCCCTTGCCAAACCGCAAATTGTCGGCCCATCTTCCGTCCCAACAGTCCGAGCTATTTTTTGGACAGCCTCAAAATCTCCCGTGCTAGTGAAAGGGAAACCTGCTTCAATCACATCCACGCCCAATCGCGCTAACTGACGGGCAATAGTTAGCTTTTCGTCCCCATTCAAAGATGCCCCCGGAGATTGTTCTCCGTCCCGCAAAGTCGTATCAAAAATAATAATCCGGTCTTGACTTGGTTGAGTTTTCATAGCTCTAAAAAAGTGTTGTCCTGATTTTTACTTGTCCCCTATTCTGGGCAATTAGTGCCAGTCACCAGTCTGGTGTTTCGCGCCCATAACGAATAATTAATAATCAATAACCCATAACGCCTGACTAATGACTGATGACCAATAACTAATGATTAATGAAATCGGACTGGTTCGGGTGTCAACTGTCAACTGTCAACTGTCAACTGTCAACTGTCAACTGACTAATAATCCATTTTCTCAATATGTTCCCGAATTTCATTTAGGTCTATATACCTATCAGTAGCATTTCGCAATTCTCTAGCAATCATTCCTTCGGTAGATACCACAGTAATGTGAGTATTTTTCGATCGCAATAGCTCGATCGCCCTCTCAAAATCCCCATCCCCGCTAAATAGCACAACTTGGTCGTACTGATCCACCGTATTAAACATATCAACCACAATTTCTATGTCTAAATTAGCCTTTTGAGAATATCGGCCCGAAGCATCATCGTAATATTCCTTAAGAATCTTAGTGCGAACCGTGTAACCCAGACTGATCAAAGCATCTCGAAATCCCCTTTGATCTTGGGGGTCTTTCAAACCCGTATACCAGAAAGCATTGATCAAGATGACATTTGGCTGCGAAGTTTTGAAATATTCGAGCACCCTGCGTGGATCAAAAAACCAGCCGTTCTTTTGTTGAGCGTAGAACATATTGTTCCCGTCCACAAAAATAGAAAGGCGGTTCATTAAGTTTGTCATAGAACTTAGACCTAATAATTGTAGAAAGAAGTTAATCTAAATATCACATTTTAGCAATATGGAGCTAACTGAGGCAATAGATTAAACTTCAGAAAACTCCATCCCCCCAGTATTTCATATTTTTGCCTCTACCGCCAGAGGGCTCTTTTAGGGGTGCTTGGATTCGATCGACCAACCTTCAAAAACCCGACTCTCAGTAACTCGGTAGAGGCTGTGGTTTGAACCTCCCCAGGGCTAAAGCGACGGGGATTCGGGCCCACCCAAAAGGGCGACAGTGGGACATTCAAATATCCCTCTAGACCCTCAAGCTTGTGGC
>NZ_JAEQDE010000026.1:0-87640 GCF_020737865.1 Microcoleus sp. PH2017_35_SFW_U_B | reverse complement strand
TATGGAAGTAATGCACGAGCGCAATGCTCACAACTTCCCACTCGACTTGGCTGCTGGCGAAACAACTCCAGTTGCTTTGGTTGCTCCTTCCATCAACGGTTAATTTTTAACCTTAGATTGACAAAAAGCGCTCCTAGAAATAGGGGCGCTTTTTGTTTGGGGAAAAATAATTTTGGGAACGATCAGACTCGGCGGTTGAAACCGCGTCTACACAAACAAAGTCTGCCTCCGCAGACTAAAGAATAGAATATTAGACTCGGCGGTTGAAACCGCGTCTGCATAAACAAAGTCTGCCTCCGCAGACTAAAGAATAGAATATTAGACTCGGCGGTTGAAACCGCGTCTACACAAACAAAGTCTGCCTCCGCAGACTAAAGAATAGAATATTAAGATAGACTCCAAGTTTTGGAAGTCGTATATTATGGAAGAGCGATCGTAAAAGGTAAGTCAAATGGTTGTCGCAATTTCTAAAGCAGGATTGGGTACAGGTGCGGCTTTCCTGTCAAACGTGACATGGGAGACTCTGGAAAAGTTGGATGCAGATTTGGCGGAAACAGGGGCGCGTTTAACTTATTTGGATGGGTGTTTAGAAATTATGGCTCCTTTATCTGATGCTCATGAAGAACCTAAAAATACTTTAGGTCAGGTTTTAGAAATGTATATGCGGACGAAAGACATTCGTTTCTATGGGCGCGGTAGTACAACTATCGGGATGAAGGAGTTGGGTGCACGGAAAGAACCAGATGAGTCTTATTGTTTGGGTACGCGCAAGTCGGTTCCAGATTTGGCGATCGAGGTGACAGTGACAAGTGGTGGAATTGATACGCTGGAAATCTATCGTCGGGTGGGTGTGCAGGAGGTTTGGTTCTGGGAGGATGGGGTAATTTCGGTTTATTGTTTGCGCTCTACGGGGTATGAGTTGGTTAGTAAGAGTGAACTTTTGCCGGAGTTGGATTTGCGATCGATCGAGTTTTATTCGCGGATGGCGGATCAATATGATGCGGTGAATGCTTTTGTGCGATCGATGATTTAACAAACCCGGCGGTTGAAACCGCGTCTACAAAAACAAAGTCTGCCTCCGCAGACTAAGAAATAAATGGGTGGAATGTTACTTGGATTGAATATATTCTTTAAATACAGGATTAATCTGAAATTGCGATCGCCCTCCTACTAACATTTTTTGCACTAAGCCACGCCGCGCTAAAGATTGTATGGCTTGCCACAATTGCGATCGGGATAATTCACTATCTGCTGGTGCGTGGGAAATATCTACCGCATCATCTTGACTTGCTAACCAGTAGAACGCCTTTTTTTCCGAGTCTGATAAACGCTCTAGGTGAGATTCTAAAAGGGGTTCTAAGTCACCTAAAAATAAATCTGTTCCATCCGCTAAAAACAGGGAAACGCTACCATCAAATAATTCCCAAATTGTTGCAGCGATGATATTTAGCCAGGAAGGATGTCCTTGATAAAAGGCGATCAAGTCTGACCATTTTTCCTCATCAGCTAATCCTTTTTCTCTGATAATTTCTGCGGCTTGTTCTCCTAAGCCTTTGAGGTGTAATGTTCGTGCGGGTCGGTTTAGTGCTTCTAAAGCAGTAATTTCTCTGGGTTTTTCCCAACTGAGGAGGATTAAACAACTCTGATGAGAGGATGTGGCAATTTGTTTGAAAAATTTGCCGTAATCTTCATAGCCTGTTAAATATTGACCTGCTAATTGACTGCTACTAAAAATATTTTGTACGTCATCAAGGATTACTAAACAGCGAGAGGATCGGAAATAATCGATGATTGTGGGTAATGGGGGTTGTGGCGATCGCCCAAAAAATTGCTTGAGTTCGGTTTGGAGGCTTAAAAGTGTGGGTGTGTTGGTGAGACTTAACCAAATAATATAATCAAATTCGGTTTGAATTTGTTCGATGAGTTTGAGGGCGATCGCGCTTTTGCCAATTCCACTTAAGCCGTAGACGGTAATCAGGCGGGTGTGGGCTTGTAATATCCATTGTTTGAGGGTGGAGAGTTCTGAGGTGCGATCGTAAAAGTAAGTTAATTCGGGTGCGTCTGTTAAATCGATGATTGGGGGTTGACTGTTGTTTTGGGGAGAGTTAGGGGGAATGGGCGATCGCTCTTTAGTATCTTCTGCATCTTGCCTTTTTTCACTACAAATATTGATATGACTATTAATGTAACCAACAATCTGTGAACCATTATTGTTGTAAATATTAGATAATGCTTTTCTTTCTAAAATAGAGCGAACATTCATCTTATTGATATCTTCTCCTAACACATCCGATATAGTCTGCCATAATTCCGAAGCTATATTTTTAACATGGGACTTACTGCGATGGCAGGTTCTCGCAATTTCTTCATATTTTAATCTTTGCCAAGCGCCTTCTAAGATAGCCGTTTGCACAGAGTCGAGGCGTTTTCCAGTTTTGGTAAATACAACGTCATCCGTCCAATGTAAGAGTTCCTCAGTAGTCATAGATTGAGTTAGGGTTGAAGTCTGGCTTAAGATTATCTTAATTTATCATACTTTTCCGTACCTTGACAACGTAATCATACCTGATCACCTAGAAAATCAAAAAACTCCTGACTTTATCGTACTTTTTAGAGTTGTAATATTTTTTTTTGCGTAATAAACTAAGCTGAATGAAGCAAGACTTACCATCCTTAATAAAAGTATTACTTGTCATATCATGTTTGAACTATCTAAAGTTTTTGATACTGGCTACTATTCCAAAATGAATCCTGATTTACAAGCGGCAGGGTTAGTAAATCCAGAACAATTATTGAACCAGTTCCGTCAGTTTGGTGTCAATGAAGGGCGGAGCTTTTCGCCTTATGTTGACTTGGATTTTTATGCCGCAGTGAATCCAGACTTAGCGGCTATCGGTTTGAAAAATCCCAAAGAGTTACTTGACCATTTAATTACTTATGGCATTAATGAAAAACGTCGCTTCTCTCCCAAGGTTGATTTAAACTTTTATGGTGCTGCTAATCCAGACTTAAAGACAGTCGGACTGACTACAGGGGAACAGTTGTTCGATCACTTAATTAATTATGGCGCAAAAGAAGGAAGACAACTTATTACCTCTGGTTCTTCACCATCTCAAGGTATTCCAACTAACACGGGATTATCTCCGTCACCCAACGTTCCTCAAATACCTGTTCCACCTGTTCCTTCTTTCATATTTGCGGATTTTGTTGCTAGCAGTAGTCTTTCAAGCAAACTATCTAGCAGTTCTTTAGAATATGATATTAATGGAATATTAAGCACAGGCTTACAAAGTGCGATCGCTCAACTAAAAAAGTTTGTTAATGAGCCTGCTTTTTCTGAAAAGATGACTATCGCTTTTGGAGAAAGAATTGATTTAGAGTCGGCGACATCTTTAATTCAAAACTTATCTAATGGTCAATTTTCACCTCAAATTGAGATTCTTTCACTTAAAGATATCAATGGCAATAATGGCGCTTTTGATGTTCTAACAAATACAATTTACATTTCTGAAGATTTCCTGCTGCAAAATGCCAATAATCCAGACGCGATCGCTAGTGTCCTTCTTGAAGAAATTGGTCATTCCATTGATTTTCGTGTCAATGCGATCGATGCTGTAGGTGATGAAGGAGAAATTTTTTCAGCTTTGGTTCGAGGTACTACTTTGAGTCAGAGAGATGTTGTAGCTTTAAAGTCTGAAAATGACCAAGTTACTATCAGTCCCAATGGACAGTCTATTTTAGTTGAAACATCAGCCTCAGCGTGGACAACTACTGTTTGGGACTGGAACTGGAATAAACTAGGCGACACTACTTTGTTTAAACGTAATGATGGATTAAATGGTGTGAATGTAGACTGGGGAACCGGATCTGTGGCGGGACGTTCGGACTATTTTATCGCTGGAATGTGGAATTACTCTTACTTTGATGCCAATACAACCTATAATTTTCGTGTCAAAGCAGATGATGGATTTTCTTTATTTGTGAGTTCGGATGGTAAAAACTGGAAGAATTTTATGAATCAATGGGAGTTTGCTTACAAAGAAAATAACAATTACCAGACTTTCAAGGACTATCCTTTTAGACCTACCACCAGTGGGTATCATTATGTTTTTGCTTATGTTTATGAACAAGAGCGTGATGCGTATTTTGATCTTTCTTGGGATAATGGATTGGATAATAATCGCAGCGATTTGAATTATGCAAACGGTGATACAACGCTTCAATATATGTACGAAGAGATGAGAAATAATGCTTCAAGTGATTATGTTAAGAACATAAAAAACTTTAAAGATCAATGGTCGAATCCTTATGCTCAAAACATAGCTTATGGTCTGTGGCGAGATAAAGTGTCTGATGGTCAAGAATGGGATCACAAGCCCAAATTAGAGTCTGATTTAAATTTGAAAGGTACAAATTATGGTTATCTTGTCTGGGGAAATAGCGATCGAGAGTTCTATTACGATATCTGGTCAAATATTCACTACGGTTACGTTGGAAAAGCGGCCGGCTATTCTGACTGGGAGTTACAAGTTTTTTCAAGTATAAATGATTTAGGTAAACGCAATGTAGACTTTAAGGATACCAACGCAATCAAGTTAGGCATTGAGTTATGGAATGAAACAGGCGGTAATCCAAATAATTTAACACCTGAAAAATTGCGACAAAAAGTGATTAGCAAGGCATCCGAACTTAACACAATTAATCTCTAAAAAAACGATAATAATTGCTCTTTATAGCTAATTTTTAGCTTGAAATAACAAGAGTAGAAGAAGGGCGATCGCCCTTCCCGTACCATCCCCAGTCCCAGAAGAAGCGCGATCCTTTTATTTAATATAATTGACAAAACCCTCTCAACTTTAGAGGTGCTCCCAATCACTAATATCAACTTTAGCCTGTCGCAAAATCTTAGCTAAAAAGTTGGGACTGATATCACCTTGATGAGGATTGGGGATGGTAATGCGAAGGTTATCTTTCAACATGAACTGATGCCTTTTTCCCGAATAGGGGCCGTCAAATCCCAGTTGTTTCAGGTAATAAATTAAGTCTCGACGTTTGATTGGTTTTAAAGGGGGCATCAGGCAACATCTTTGGTAATTGTAAGGTCGATATTATCGAGGACGGGTAAAGGAAGATTCAGGGTGAGACTAAGTAAAATCCAGTCTTCTAATACCTCTTGCAATTCTTCTCGACAAGCTTCGAGACTTACAGCATTTGCATAGACTCCCTCACAGATGGGAATTTCTCCGTAAAAAGTCCCATCATTAGGGAAAATTTCATACTTAGCTTGCTTCATGGCAGCTTGGATGTAGTTAGTTAACATATTAAAGCACTTTCCTTATTAGCAATACAACGAAAGAAAATCACGCCGTTTCCATTGAGATTACGATCGACTAAAAAATTCATGGCTGAGACTTAAGTTTGGTTTTGGCTGCTTGAAGTTTTGCTCGAATAGATTCTTCACCAGCTTTGGGTGGTCGAAAACTCTGCACAAAATTCAGCCAGCGATCGACTTTATTGCCAGTAATGTCTAAAATAGGGATAGAACGAGTCCTTGATATTGGCCGCCCAGCCTCCTCCTGAGAATATTCGATCGCACTACGCTCTGGTTTGCCTAAACCGTAAGTATTCGCAATATCTCCAGCCAACTGACAGGTGATTCTGAATGTCCCCATGCTAATTCTGCCATTTCCGGCCCTGTACTCCCAATCTCTAAAGCCAGCCCTAGGTATCTCCTGGCAATCAGCATAGGTCACCTCAAACATCTTAGCAATATGCACGTCATAGAGGCGCAACTGACCCCCACAGGCAGATTTTGTGGTGTCCGTCTCTGACACCGTAAGGGTATAGGTTCCTTCCCCGTGTTGCAGTCTCATCGGAACCTTTGTCTGGGCGATCGCCCCCGGTATCCGCTGAATGACGGTGACATATCCCCAACTCATAGTAATAGCGGTCAAGCTGGTGAGGAATAATTCTTTCGCGCCTCTCATTTATCTCTTAAAAGCTATAGCCTACTTGTAGCATATATTTAATTTTACTATAACTGTAATCTTTAATAAAAATTAAACCAGAAAGAATTGGTTTAAAGCCTGTCCCCGATCGGGAGAAATTAAAATCAGACTATTCATTACTCCAATCCTCGGACTTCCAGGTAGAGGTCGCTGTCCCAGGTCAACTGTCAACTGTCAACTGAATGAAGGTTATACCTAAATTTTATGTATTGAACCAACTGCCAAACTATAGGATCGTAACTATTGATGGGCAGATTTATTTCGTCAAAGGCGATCGGCTCGCTCAGCACTGAAATTGGACATCAAGAAATAATCAAACCAGGAGTGAGCCGTTGGTCAGACGCCGCTCCAAATATGCAATTTAAATGCAGAATTGTTTGCCAGCCAACGCTACTTGAATTTATCCTCAAACAAGCAACGCTGCTAACAGATTTTTTACCAGAAATAATTGGTTGAAAGCCTCTCACGAGTGAGGGAGAAATTAAAATCAGACTATTCATTACTCCAATCCTCGGACTTAAGGGTAGAAGTCGCTCTCAAACTGTCAACTGTCAACTGTCAACTGTCAACTGTTGAACACTTCCCCGCCTGAAGACACCTGGTGTTCGTGGTACTTTCTGTAACTTACGCTTTTAGGCTAAGTTAGAATGGCAAATTTCTACCAGTCTTCAAAACCATGCCATCAGCAGTACCAGTTAAGATCGTAATCACAACCCCAACCCCAACCAGCCCGGGTACCAGACCCGGAGGCTCTGCTACCGCTCGCAATGGCACCAGCGGCCCTGACTCCCTCAGCGGTACTGCCGGCGCTGACTTGATCTTCGGTTTGGGAGGCGCTGACAGCATTTTAGGTTTGGGGGGAGACGATAGCCTCTACGGCGGTGACGGCGACGACTCAATACAGGGCGACGCTGGTAATGATTTGCTGTTCGGCGGTGCAGCCCGCGACAGCGTTTTGGGCGGCGCGGGCGACGATACTTTCTACGGGGGGAAAGGTGCTGACTCGGTAAGCGGGGATGATGGCAATGATTTGCTGTTTGGCAACCAAGACAACGATACTTTGTTGGGCGGCGCGGGCAATGATACGTTTTTTGGCGGTGCCGGCGATGACTCGCTGTTTGGTGGCCTGGGCGATGATTGTTTGTCGGGCGATCGCGGCAGAGATACTTTAACTGGTGGCGCAGGGAATGATACTTTTTCGATCGGGCGATCGGCAGATGGCGATGTGATTACCGATTTTACTGTTGGTACGGATAAAATTCGCTTGAGAGCCGACCTCACTTTTGCCGAACTCACCATTTCTGCTGGGCCCGGAACCGTGCCGAGTACAATTGTTCAGTTTACAAGTACCAAGGAAACTCTGGCTACTGTATTGGGAGTTACTATCTCTCGGACGGACTTTATTTTTTAATTGGGAATGGGGATTGGTAATTGGTAATTGGTAATTGGTAATTGGTAATTGGGCTTGCAGGTTCTTTTGAGTTTTAAGTTTCAATATTTAACTTTTTAACTCAAAACCGGGAAGCGTTGCGACCAACAAAGTAATCTCAAAACTTTTCTTTTTCCTTCTTTCTTGTTCCTTGTTCCATTTTCCCTCGAATCGATTTTCATTAAATCCGTTACATCTGAGATCTTGCACCAATGTCGATAAGCCCTTGAGGAACAGGCAAGATGCCTGTTCCACCAGAAAAATCATCTTTTGTGGAACAGGCATCTTGCCTGTTCTTGAGAATGGTACAAGATGTGAGTTACATCCGTTATACAATCCCTTGCCGAACTTCCTTCTTCCTTCTTACTAATGACTATTGACGGTTTTCTCAATCTCAACAAACCTGCGGGCATGACATCTCACGACTGCGTGGGGCGAGTGCGCCGAATATTGACACTCAAACGAGTGGGGCACGGAGGAACTCTCGATCCGGCTGTGACTGGCGTTTTGCCGATCGCCCTGGGAAGAGCAACCAGACTGCTGCAATTCCTCCAACACCACAAAGCTTACCGAGGTACGATTCGGTTTGGCTTAACTACCGCTACGGACGATTTAGAAGGAGAAATCCTGAATTCTAAACCTGTCCCGGAGTTGAGTTTAGAACAAGTGCAAGCTGCACTGCCGAATTTTATCGGCAAAATAGAACAATTTCCGCCGAGTTTTAGTGCGGTTCAGGTGGGAGGAAAACGGCTTTATGAGTTAGCTAGAAAAGGCGAAACTGTGGAAGTTGCGGCTAGGAATGTTGAGGTGTTTCGGCTGGATATCTTGGATTGGCGGCCCGGCGATTTTCCAGAATTGGATTTGTCGATCGCCTGCGGGGCGGGTACTTACATTCGGGCGATCGCCCGGGACTTGGGCGCACTCTTGAATGCCGGCGGTACTTTGGCTGGTTTGACTCGCACCGAAAGCAGCGGTTTCTCGATCGACCAAAGTCTCACGTTTGAAGAATTAGAAGTGCAATTGCAGGAGAATACATTCAGCCCGATTTTGCCATCGGCGGTTTTGAGACACTTAGGTGCGATCGTCCTTTCTCCTGAATATACCAAACGCTGGTTTCAAGGACAGCGCCTCCCCATTCCCGAAACGCCCGTAGAAGCGGAGGACAGTAGCAAACATCCCTCTGAAAACTTAAGCTCCGAATCTCCCTATCACTTGCAAGTTTACGATCGAGATGGTAATTTTTTAGGTATCGGTCAAGTAGCAAACTCCGAAACAAGTACCATATTGTCTCCTCAAATTGTCTTTTAGCTATCCAAGAGGTAAAAATGAAAATAGGTATAATTGGCGCGGGAAATGTTGGCGGAACTCTCGGACGCATTTTAACAGCAAAAGGTCACTCCATTGTATTTGGGGTCAGAGATCCGCAGAGTGCAAAAGTGCAGTCTGCTGTGGAAGCTACAGGAGGAAATGCGCGAGCCGCTAGCGTTGGGGAAGCTGCAAGTCACGGTCAAGTTTCGATCTTAGCTACGCGTTGGAATGGCACGCAAGAGGCGATCGCACAAGCCGGAGATTTGACTGGCAAAATTATCATTGACGCAACTAACCCGATCGAGATGACACCCGCTGGACTTGCTGCTGGACTGACAATCGGATACACTACCTCCGCAGGCGAAGAAATTGCCAAATGGGCGATCGGAGCGCAAGTTGTGAAAGCGTTTAACAACATTGGCGCAAGCTGTGCGTGAAAACTTGCAGTTCGGTTCGCAAACAGCAACTGCTTTTATTTGCGGAGACAATGCAGATGCGAAGAAAATTGTCACCAATCTTGCGGAAGATATCGGATTTGAAGTTGTAGATGCAGGGACACTCAAACAAGCTAGATTGTTGGAACCTTTGGGGATGCTGTGGATTAACCTAGCTTTCAGCGGTATGGGACAAGATTTTGCGATTAATTTAATCAAGCGTTGAGGTCAAGATTGTGAAAGTATTGCTAATCGGATTAATTCGAGGCTACAAAATGGGGATTTCTCCTTATTTGCCTAACGCCTGTAGATTTCAGCCCACTTGTTCCCAATACGCGATCGAAGCCATAGAAAGATTTGGGGCGGCCCGCGGCGGAGCGATCGCAGTTAAGCGCATTTTGCGCTGTCATCCTTTTCATCCAGGGGGTTACGATCCCGTACCTCCCAAAGATAGTCATTAGTCATTAGTCATTAGTCATTAGTCATGTTTTGCTGTCCCCGCCGAGCGAACGTCCAACGTCCAACGTCATGTTTTGCCAGCGTCTCCCCCGAGCGAACGTCCAACGTCATTAGTTATTAGTCAACTGTCAACGCATCCTTATAGCTAAAACTCCCGAGGGGAATCATACCTTTTTGAGATTTGAGATTTAAGATTTCGGAATACCGGATCAATTAAGGATTTCGATCGCACTTATAGTTGCATTATTTTGGAGAAATTGTATGAATACCCGATCGGGTTAAACTCGCATCAGGTAGTGTGTTTTTTTGAACACAATTCAGTAATATTACTGTTTTTTTCCCAAACTCAGCAGCGATATAATAGGGAAAACAGGAGTACAGGGGATGCGAGTTGATATGTCTGCTACCGCAATCGGGTACAAAATGCTGTCTCATACTTTGGCAGTCCTCAGCCAGAAACAAGCAACGGGAAAACTGCTATTAGAGCAAGGTGAGCAACAGTGGCAACTATACTTTTTTCAGGGTAGTTTGGTTTATGCCACAGGAGGAGCGCACAGAGCGAGGCGCTGGTACAGGGCTATTGGACAACACTGTCCCAACTTTCAAGTGGATCTTAGAGATCTGGAGGCTCGGGAACTGTGGGAATATCAACTGATTCAGCAAGGGCTAGCGGCCAGCGAAATGAGTTTGCAACAAGCTAAGGCGATCGTCCACAGCAGCGTTTCCGAAGTATTCTTTGCTCTGATCGGTCAATCGGGTTTGCGTCGGGAGTGGCGTCCGTCGGAAAAATATTTTTCTAAAGTAATCTCTTCTTTGCTGCTGTCTGTAACGGAAGTAGAACAAATTATGTACTCTACAGAACTAATTTGGCAGAAGTGGAAAGGCATGGGTTTGTGGCTGGTAGAACCAGAACAAGCACCCCTTTTAAAAGCGTCTGCCCAGTTGCAGGAAAATCGATTTAGTTCTAACTCTTTGATAGCTTTGGCTAACGTATTTAACGGCGAGAATACTCTTTGGGATATTGCATTGAAGAAAAAGCAGTGCGTGACAGTCGCAACTCGCGCTTTAGTTAATTACATGAAGCAGGGTTTAGTAAATTTCCGCACAGTACCAGACTTACCGTCGCCTATAGAACAGTGGCGCCTTGCTGCGTCGATGGCTGGGCAGGTTCGCCCTTTGATTGCCTGTATCGATGACAGTCCGACAGTATGCGAATTTTTACAGCAAATTTTATTGCCGGCGGGGTATCGAGTTCTAAAAATTCAAGATCCGATGGATGGAGTGGGCATCATTGCCAAACAAAAGCCTGCTTTAATTTTTATGGACGTGGTAATGCCGAAGACAAACGGCTTTGCTTTGTGTAATTTTTTGCGACAAACACCGAGTTTTCGGGAAACTCCGATCGTGTTTTTGACTGGTAAAGACAGTATAATCGATCGCACGCGAGCCAAACTTACAGGTGCTTCCGATTTTTTGAGCAAGCCGCCCAATCCGGAACAGGTTTTGCAAATAGCTCAGAAGTATTTAAAGGTAAAAGGCGATCGCAACCCTTTAGGAATTCGCCCCCACGATTTACTGAATTCGCGCCAACTTACTTTGGCAAATTCTTGAACCAAATTTATGCTCAAAAAGCATCGCTTATCCGGTGCGTCAGTCTCTGGCGCACCTTAGACGTATTATAATAAAGACGCAACTAGATTTGATAAATAAATCTTTGAGGCGCGAGTGTATAATTTTTCTGGATTTCACAGCCAGGGATTTTAGTAAATCCGCCCAGCCTGTATAGATTCTAATGCTTCGGACTTGATATTCATGATGAGCGATCGAACTCCGCAGGTAAGCGTGGTGATTCCGGCTTACAACTGTGCTGCTTACGTCGGCCAAGCCGTAGATAGCGTGCTGCGCCAAACCTATACTGACTGGGAAATTATTGTAGTAGACGACGGTTCCCGAGACGACACCAAATTAGTTTTAGAGCAATATGGCGATCGCATTCGCTACATTTACCAACAAAATCAAGGAGTTTCCATTGCCCGAAATCGCGGCATCGAACTAGCGCAAGGAGAATTCATCGCCTTTCTCGATGCAGATGACTACTTTTTACCCGAGAAATTAGCAGCACAAATTGCTGTATTCAGAGCGCAACCAAATCTAGGAATAGTCCACAGCGGCTGGCGTCAAGTCAACAGCATAGGCGAACCTATCAAAGATGTCAAACCCTGGGAAAACGTCCCTAAATTAGACTTAGAAATGTGGCTGCGGTGGAAACCAGTATTGCCCAGCGCGATGATGTTTCGCCGCCATTGGTTAGAGCGAGCGGGCGGTTTCGATCCTCGATTTCCACCAGCCGAAGATACAGATTTAGCGCTGCGTTTAGCCTTAATGGGATGCGAAACAGAGTGGCTGCGACAAATAACAGTTTGCTACCGCCAGCACGAACAAAGTGCCATGTACAAAGGTTTACCGCAGGCTAAATCCTTGGCGGCGGTAATGGACAATTTTTTTGCGCGGCCCGAAGTGCCGGATAAAATACGTTTGTTGGAAAAGCAAATCAAGTACAGTACGTTGGTTTGGATTGCTTGGTATTTGCACCGCACCGGTCATCCTGTTGAGATGGCAGAATTTTTGCAGCGTTCTTGGAATTATACGCCTTATTTGCCAGTGGAAACAGTAATTAATTGGGCGGAGTGTTTTACGGAATTTTCGCAGGATACTGGCAATGAATTGGATGCAGATTTATTAACTCAATCTCCCGAATGGCAGCAGTTAATGCAGTGGACAATTCTCAGCAGCCATACTACAATAGGTTTGTAGTGAGGACTTTAGTCCTTCTTTCCGAGGACTAAAGTCCTCACTACGAACCTTTTTGTTACCAATTCCACCTCAGATTGGTAAATAAGGTTTTTTTAACGAACCGCGAAGACGCGAAGGACACGAAGAAAGAGAAGAGAAAAAGTGCTAAAGTTTTTTGGCAATATGAAATGCTGAAATATAGGAAGCTTTGATGATATTTTCGCAGTTTTTTGCTAACGCTTCCCGCAAACTTGCCAACAAAGAATTTTTCGTGCCATCGTCTAGCGCGATGTACTCTGAGTAAGTCTGCAAAAGATTCAGATAATCCTCAATGCTGTAGGTAATTTCACATACTAACTGTTCGTAAATTAAATCCTCGTACAGGCCTGAGTCGATGATATTTTGTCCGAGTTCTTTGATACTTTCTGCTTGATTGGCTCTTTCTTTGGCATGATATACTGCTAGAGACGGAGCTTGATTTTGATAAACTTCATCCAAAACTCGGTAAACTTCATCTTCTGGCAAAACTCCGGCATTCCAGAGCAAAATCAATGAACCTTTATCTTTTAATGCGGCGGCCGTTTTTTGATAGCGAATCTCCGGTGACACCCAATGAAAAGAAGTCGCCGCCAGTACAGCATTGAATTTATCAGCTTCTAATTCCCACTCTTCCAAAGTTTGATTTTTAATCTCTACAGATGGATAAGTTGCACAGTTTTGTTGTGCTAGCTGACAAGCTGGCTGACTGGGTTCGAGACAAAGCATTGCAAAACCTAATTCCGCAAACGGAACAGTGGCTATTCCGGGGCCACATCCGATTTCAAGAATGTTGGCATTTGAGGGGAGTTCGGCTAATTCAACAACGCGATTAATTAGTTGTTGAGGATAGCGCGGTCTAGTTTTGTGGTAGAAACCTGCGATTTGGCTGTACCAATTTTTTCGCTGTTCGTAACTGTAGGTGGCGATATATTCGCTATACCAATCTTGGGGTTTTTCTGATTTATTTGCCATTGTTAAATCTTTCTTTTCTCTTCTCCTCTCTTCCTTCGCGTCCTTTGCGTCTTCGCGGTTCGTTCAAACTACTTATATTAAAATGCGAGATTATCCTTCAGTTTCAGCTTCTGTAAAAATTGGCGGTCACAGTTCACAAATTGGCAATTCCCAACCAGGAAAAAGTTCTGATACCGTCAAAATATCTCCATTACCCAGAACAGTTGATTATTCTTTAGCAGAAAAGGAGTTGCCGCAGCTACAGCTTTGGGCTGCATTGGGATTGTGGAATCGGAAACCTCCGCCCATCAAGTCTTCTGAATAATCTAAGGTGAGCTCGTTGAGATATTTTAAGTGCTGGGGGTCGATCGCAACTTGAACTCCCTCGGACTCGCAGAGAGTGTCTTCTGGGACGGGTGCATCGTCAAATGCCATTGTATAAGACAAACCGGAACAGCCGCTCGATTCCACGCCCAGACGAAACAAAGCATTCGGGTTCGGATACTTTGACTTGAGGCGCTTTACTTCTGTCGCTGCTGTTTTGCTTAGATGAATCATTAATTTTATTTGGTTACTGGTTACTGGTTATTGGTTACTGGTTATTGGTTACTGGTTACTGATTGGTGCGAATAACAAATAACAAATAACAAATAACAAATAACCAGTTTATAGGTTATTTAGCCTTAGATTCTGTCCGCGCATAATCGTCTTGAAAGCGCACAATATCATCTTCTCCGAGATATTCACCATTCTGCACTTCAATTAAAACCAGGGGAATCACTCCCGGATTTTCCAGACGGTGAGAAATACACTGTGGAACATAGGTAGACTGATTTGTAAATAGAACTTCTTCGGTTTCGCCACAAGTAACTTTTGCAGTACCGGAAACTACGATCCAGTGTTCGCTGCGGTGGTGGTGCATTTGCAGGCTGA
The DNA here is from genome assembly GCF_020737865.1 of Microcoleus sp. PH2017_35_SFW_U_B. Taxonomy (NCBI): domain Bacteria; kingdom Bacillati; phylum Cyanobacteriota; class Cyanophyceae; order Oscillatoriales; family Microcoleaceae; genus Microcoleus; species Microcoleus sp. PH2017_35_SFW_U_B. The sequence goes on along the minus strand of NZ_JAEQDE010000026.1, from coordinate 73,286 downwards.
GGCGGTGTCCCGGCTTGACTTCGATCCGCTTAATTTTGTATCCCGGGCCTTCTTCAAGTGTTGTAAAAGAACCCCACGGGCGTGATTCTGTAGCGGAAATTCCGTTGGGTGCAGCAGATGCGAGCAGAGTTAATGTTTGAGAAAGTTCTTGAGTTTGAACCATGATTTTTTACTCCTTCGGGATTGCTTGTTGAAGCCTTTAGTAAACGATGTTGGTTTTTGAGGTGAGCTAATTAGTTGTTAAAATCGAACCTCACCTGCGCGGAAGGGTTAGCGAACTGTACATTTTACTGTGAAATCTGCTCTTCCCGATCGACCAGCCTTAACAACCATAGCAAAATCACTATATTAGTTGTCACCTGTGATGGGTGCGATCGGCCAAATCTACATCAAATCTTCATCTGGGAGTGCTGATTCTTTATTTAATGGGAACATTTTATAAGATTTATGGTTGTTTTGGATTTTTTTAACCGCAGAGGGCGCAGAGGGCGCAGAGGAAGAGCGGATGTAGCGATTTGATCCTATCACTGTTCAGCTCCCGATCGTGTCCAGCTTCATTCGGCGCGATCGCAGCTTGAATATCCTCTAGATGTGAGTCGCTATCACAATTACTCATCTCTCTTCTCTTCCTCTGCGCTCTCTGTGGCCTCTGCGGTTAAAAAAATCCAAATATCTAATTTATCAATTAATTACCAACAAACTGTTTTTTACTTATTTATGAACAGGCAAGATGCCTATTGCTGACAATGGCGTAACATCTCAGCTTTAACTATTTTTTCACCGTCACTCGATCGCACAAGCTTTGATTTTTTAGTGGATCTACCCAATGCAGTATATCCACATATAATACATGATACTAGGTCAGGGTAAGCGCACCTCAAACGCAGTTGCCATCTAGATTGTAGGACTGCTACTTTGAGAGAGTTCAGGAAGCGCTGCGACTAATACCTTCACCATATAGAACTCATTTGACATCTTTTCTTGACCGATAAGGCTTGCAAGTAAGCCGTTTGGTATAACTCAATAAACTGTTGACGATAGCTGCGTAACCAACTCTAGCAAAACAGCCAAAATTCATAGATCGCAAGGCTTGCAGTTATAGCAATAGATCTCAAATGAGTTCTATGAGGCTTTGTAGATCTTAAGACCTACAAGTAGGCAAAGCCAATTGATAGTTCTGGCGTTTATGTACCCTTAACTGTCGTTTTTTTTAGGGTGCATTTATTATGTTGATTAACTAAGTTTTTTCGTAATTGCTCACCCCCCCTACGGACAAAAATAAAATCTCTGAAACCCTTTGTAGGCAAGTATTGCAAAGTTTGAACACAATTATTTCATTTTTCAGTTTCGATCGCTAAAACCCTCATTCTGTCCTTGATTTTATTGAAGAAGAAGCTTTTTGCTTAAAATTCACAATCTGAAACTGTCTCGCTTGAGGCAGTTTCAGGGGAGGGAGGGTAGTTGACCAATTACAATTCATGTTACGATCGTCCAGATTTGCTATTAAACTTAGCAAAGCCTTTTAGCACTAGCGTTTGTAACCATTTGTGTCTGAAACCCAGAAGCCCTCTCGTTCCCTAGCAGGGATTGCCGGTATTGTCGCAGTCGCCACTCTGATTAGCAAAGTCTTCGGATTGGTGCGCCAAATTGCGATCGCAGCAGCCTTTGGAGTCGGTGTCGCCGTCGATGCCTACAACTACGCCTACGTCATCCCCGGTTTCCTATTTATTTTGCTCGGAGGCATTAACGGGCCGTTTCACAGCGCGATCGTCAGCGTTTTAGCCCGCCGCGACAAAAAAGAAGCTGCACCCTTAGTCGAGACAATCACCACATTAGTTGGCGGCATATTGCTGTTGGTAACAATCGCTTTAATTATTTTTGCAGATCAGGCGATCGATTTAGTAGCACCCGGGTTAAATAGAACAGCAGAAGGTTTAGAAATCAAAGCAATAGCCGTCCAACAATTTCGGATTATGGCGCCGATGGCATTGCTTTCAGGCTTAATCGGCATTGGTTTCGGCACACTCAACGCCGCCGATATGTACTGGCTTCCTTCGATCAGCCCTTTATTTTCCAGCGTTGCACTTGTCGGCGGTTTAGGAATTCTCGCGCTACAACTCGGAGAAAAAATTACTCAGCCACAATACGCACTAATCGGTGGCTTAGTATTAGCTTGGGGAACTTTAGCAGGAGCAGTTTTGCAGTGGTTAGTGCAACTGGCGGCGCAGTGGCGCGCGGGATTGGGAAAATTGCGTTTGCGGTTTAATTTTAAACGCCCCGGAGTGCAAGAAGTAGTTAAGGTGATGGTTCCTGCTACCTTATCCTCGGGAATGCTGCAAATTAACGTTTATACTGACTTGTTTTTCGCATCCTACATCCCTCAAGCTGCATCTGCCATGGGCTACAGCGGCTTGTTGGTAATGACTCCTTTAGGCATTATTTCTAATGTAATTTTAGTACCATTTTTGCCAATATTTTCTCGCCTTGCCGAACCCAAAGACTGGCCGGAATTAAAAGATAAAATTCGTCAAGCTTTAATTTTGACTGCGCTGACAATGATGCCCTTAAGCGCTTTAATGGTGACACTGGCTACACCCATCGTCCGCATTGTTTACGAACGCGGTGCTTTTAATCTGTCAGCCTCGCAGTTTGTCATACCGATATTGATGGCTTACGGTATTGGAATGTTTGTGTATTTGGGCCGCGACGTTTTGGTACGGGTATTTTATGCCTTGGGAGACGGGGAAACCCCTTTTCGTGTCAGTATTATCAATATCTTTTTAAATGGGCTGCTGGATTATTTGTTAGTAGGAGCTTTCGGCGCGCCCGGATTAGTTTTGGCGACGGTGGGAGTGAATCTAGTTTCGATGATTATGTTTTTGTACTTATTAGATAAAAAGCTGGGTGGCTTGCCTTGGGGGGAGTGGAGTTTGCCTTTTTTGGGGTTAGCTTGTGGTAGTTCTCTAACTGCTTTCGTGTCCTTGGCTACTCTGCAAGGCTGTCAAAGAGTTTTGGGTACTGAAGGTTTGGTAATTCAATTAGTGCAGTTGAGTGTGGCGAGTTTGGCAGGGTTGGGAGTTTTTGCCATTTTTGTGCATCAGATGAAGTTGCCGGAAGTTGAGATGTTTGTCGATCGCATTCGCGGCCGTTTTGGTAGATAATATAGTTTCTGTTGGCATCTGAATCATGTTTTAGGAGCGTCCCACTGCCCCAGAGAATAATCTAAAAAGTCTCGACAGACAGACAAGACTTCCTGATTGACGAGGTTGACTTGCTAGCAACCCAAAGCCTCGTGAATGTTGCCGTAGTCGTTAATGGTATACTCTATTTGCAGCATCAAGCGCGGTTTCTCAGTTGGCTGCGTTCCTCTGTGAAAGCAAAGGGGATTTTCTACAAACCCAAAACCAGCTTTGCCACAGACATTCACCACATTTTCAGCGCCGTAATATTCAACAATCTTTTCGTCATCGATGTCTGCACAGCGCGTACTTATAAGCTGGTGCATCAACTTTTTGCCTTTGTGAGTTCCAGAAACATAAGTGTGCGGCCCGCTGAACATATCGACATCGGTAAGGTAGAAAAAAAACTTAATGAACCGATAGTCGTCTAAATCGTAGTGAAATACTTGGGCTGCCTTGCGTTGCTGGATGTGGTTTTCTGCTGGAACTGGGAAACTCCACGATATTTCGCTGCCCATGTGTACTGGTTCGGCACCCAGAAATTTAGCTGCAATAGCCAGTATGCCGGGGTCTTTTTCCAGTTCTTTCAGGGTTGAAGACTGGTTTCCGTTACTCATATAGCTGCAAACGCGGGCATTTTTGGGTAAGTCCGCACCTACTTTTTCTGTTCCTTTGTAGTGGTAGGGACGGTTGGCATCTCTGTTAATGTAGCCAACTGTAGAACTGGCAAATTTCAAAAGTTCTTGAACTGTATCTTCGGGTAGCTGAAGATTTTGATAACAACTATCGGTTTCGATCGTAGCAGCGATCGCATCTACATCCAACTTTCCCAGAACTGAAGCATTTTCTTGACTGATAACATGAGATTTAGCTGGACGCTTCAATAACATCGTTGCCCAGTCGCGTACAATCTCGAAACGAGCAAATTTACGCATCAAAAATAGTCGAGGGTTTTGAATCAGACATTGATAGTTTTTGACGAAATAATTGGCAAGCTTGTACCCGAAGCTTTCCGATTTCTGAATCACGCTTGTTGTTGTGTTCATAGTTTGCGGTAGTTTTGTACAAAATTTGTTATTGTAGCTTGCACCTGTGATCTTTTTGTGATTGTAAGCTGTCTTTGTTTGCAAAAAAAAGAGATATAAAAGTTTTAGAGTTTGCCAATACTTTAGCAAACAAACTTTTAGGTCTCAAGACTTACGCATGAACCACAAAAAACATAGAGTTGAGATTGCGATGCACAGCAAAGAATGACAGATATGCGTTTTCTTGCGTAAGTCCTATATTTGTCACTTGCATTGTTCTAACCTGATTGTTTTACGTTGTCAAGTAAAACAGATTTTTTAATTATTGTTGCTCTCGATCGAGTCCATGCTTGAATTCGACTGTCTTGAATGTATTTACGGCTGGTTATTTCGCGATATCTGCTCTTGATACGATCTGAACTTATGTGTTGCTTTGTTTTAAGAAATGTTATCAGAGCGGTTTCAGTGTAGTGCCGTAAAGATATTCAGTGGAGACAAGTCAATGCCTTGTTTTTAAAGGATTTCAGGCGATCGCAAACCTCTATAATTGCGCGAGCAAATTCTGGCAAACCGCTATCTTAAAAAAATGTAAAAATATTGGGTGGCATTCCCGACAAGCCTCCCCATAGCATTTTTGATTGCAAAAATTACGCTGGATGTGACAATTAAATCTCTGGTGTCCGGGGCTATAAGGTGTATTTTTAAACTTCTCCTTCAAATTTAGATCCGCCTTGCATCCCCCTTAAAAAGAGGGACAAAAGAGGATCTTGCTTCACTCTTTTTTAGCTGTCAATTAAGTAAATGAGTATGAAAATATACAAGTATTCAAATAGCGATCGAGACGAAGTGAAGTGAAGTCAAGCAATTGCTCCCTGACACCCATACACATTCTGTTACACCGCACCGATTTATTGGCGCCTACTTACTTAGTCCCATTTTGTTTAATATTTACGATCGCGCCACCGCCCCACCATTCCCTAAATTCACCGCGATCAATAATCAGAAAAATATAAATAATTGTAAATAAGCGAACTCAATCACAGACAGTGCGATCGCACTTTGCTAATTTCCTAGTAATTAAAAGCCTAGGGTGCCATCAGCTACGAGATAGAAGTTGCAAAATGATAGTTTAATTTGCGGTAGCGGTAACAATCTATTTGTCTTAGAAGCCGATGGAGGATTTGATACGATCGCTGATTTTACCGTCAATCGAGATTCGATCGCACTAACCGATGGTTTGAGTGTTAGCCAGTTGGGAATAACTCAAAATACTCAGGGAACTCCGATCGAAAACCTCTTGACAGGGGAGCAGTTAGGTGTGATGGTTGGAGTAAGTGCGAATGCGATTACCCCTGCTAATTTCTGGTTGATTTAGGCAAATAATGAAAAGTGCGATCGCCCTTAAGTCAAATTAAGGGCGATCGCACTTAAATCCCAATCAATAATTGAGATCACATATCCCGTTGAAATTCCTCAAGAACATCCATCAATTGCACTTGACACTGCATCGGAATCAAATCTGCCAGCGGCACTTCCCGCTTACCGCCACCGAGCTTAACTGAAATACCTTGCAAAACTCGTGCAACTTTGTCATCATTTAAACTGCCATCTTCCAGCATCGGGTAAAGTTGTTGGGCAACAACGGTATGCAGGTGGGCATCACGGAGATATAAATGCCACTTGGCAATGTCAATGTAGACATTTTCGCCGATTTGGGCGGCTAAGGATTCGATCGCAACTGTAGTATTAGCCATATCTAAAAAAGCAAATTATTTGTGCTGGATTAAAACAGTTAACAAATCGCCGACAACTCCCTTCAACCAGAATCTTTGGTTAAAGGCGAATAATCGGCGATCGCAAAAATGAAAATCGCGTGGGCCAAAACTACTAGAGCCCATACACCCGTCACTGTAACTGCCCAAGGCCAATCAGCCTTTTGCAAATTTTGAACAAACCACAAACCTGAATTGGAAGCAGAAAAAAGACCGACGTGGATCGCAAAATTCATGCGATCGTCTAATTGACGGTACTCAGGGTCTTTGCGATCGGGTTTGCGGGGCCAACGAGGAGGCATAGTTTTTCACTTGATGTTAGTAGTTCTGTGCCTATTTTAAGCATAAGTGCTACTTTTTGAATTCTGCCTCCCCCCAAGGCCGGAACTTTATCCCTCTAAATTTTGATAGTCTCCCGATTTGCCGCCGCTTTTGCTTACCAGTCGAATCGATTCAATGGCGATCGACTTGGACAACCCCTTAGCCATATCGTACAGAGTCAGCGCTGCAATCGAAACCGCCGTCATCGCCTCCATTTCCACACCAGTTTCGCCCTTAATTTTCACCGTCGCCCGAATTTGATACCCCGGCAACCCAGCATCCGGTATCACCTGCACTTCCACGCTGCTAATGGGCAGAGGGTGACACAGAGGAATCAGATTCGCCGTCTGCTTAGCCGCCATAATTCCAGCCAGCCTTGCAGTGCCCAATACATCGCCTTTCGGCGCATTCCCCGCTTCGATCGCCGCAAACGTCTCCGGCAGCATCCGCACCCGCGCCGCAGCCACAGCTTGGCGCACAGTTGCCACTTTCGCCGAAACATCCACCATTTGGGCTTCCCCGCTGTTGTCGAGGTGAGTTAGCTGCGCGCGATCGGGCAATTTAGAAAAAGTTTCGGAAAGGTCTTGCATTATTTTAGTAAAGGTGTTACTGTTAGATTCTGTGAGAAAAGAACTTAATCAATTTTAGATTAAGTCTGAACTCGACAGGGGCTTGTAGCTTAGTTGGATAGAGTGCATGGCTACGAACCATGAGGTCGGGGGTTCGAATCCCTCCAAGCCCATTATCAAAAGCGACGCATCTTACAGTATTTTGTAGGGTGCGTTTGTTGTTTAAAGTTGCCAAGTGCGATCGACAACAGACAAGATTCCAAAAATAGCTAAGACGGGCTCTCCGGCCCATTCCACAAAACTTTTTTCTTGTGGGATGGGCCGGAGAGCCCGTCCCGAGACGAAGAGAGGAACGAAGCAATCGCAGAGTCTATTTTTCACATCGCTTTTACTATCTTGAGATCTTATCTAAACTGTATCGGACAATAAACAAGATTGCAAAAATAGCTAAGACGGGCTCTCCGGCCCATTCCACAAAACTTTTTTCTTGTGGGATGGGCCGGAGAGCCCGTCCCCATCCTGTCACCTATTCAAAGCATAAACATCTTTGCCGCGCCCGATCGCAAATTTAAGCGAATGAGACAAATTCTTGCTACACAAAGTAACAAAAATCAGCAAAGCCAAAGCAGCCAGAACAGCCGCCAAACCAAACATATTCCTGTAGCCAACTTGTTCAGCAACAAAACCCAAAGTCGGGCCAGCAAGCGCAATCCCCAAATCAAACCCACCAATACAAATCGAAAACAAACGACCTCTTTCTTGAGGTTCGCACCTATCCGACATCAGCGTCACCATCATTGGCATAACAGTACCGCCAGCCGTACCTTCAACCAAAGCCGCGATTAAAAAAGCACCGCTGCTGTTAGCAAAATACAACAATAACATAGACACGGCGTAACAGATTAAGCCGCCAGAAATAAACAAGCCGCGGCCGTATTTGTCCGAAGCCCGCCCCGTCACCAACCGCAAACTGAAACTGGCGATAGCCGCCGTAGAATAAAATAATCCCGGATTCAAATTAACCTTAGTTTCTTGGATAAACAAAGGCATAAAAGTGCTCAAAGTTCCGAATACCAAACCAACCAGCAATAACACCAAAGCCGGAATCCGCACCCGGGGATTCCACAGCATTTGCCAGTATTTTTGGCTGTTTTTGTCCTCAGATAGCGAGTCAGACTTTGTTAACTCAGCGAAATTCGGTTCCACAACTTTGGTGGTAATAAATAAAGCTGTGGTGGCGAAAGCCGCCGACATCGCAAACAAAGCAGGATAACCAACCCCAGCTTGGACAAATCCGCCCATCGCCGGGCCAAATGCCAAACCGATAGGGGCGGCCAAACTCATATAACCAATTAATTCGCCCCGCTTTCCGGGCGGCGACAAATCTGTCACCAAAGCGCTGTAAGCTGTAGTAAAAGCGGCGATGCTAATGCCGTGAAAAGCCCGGAGAAACAACAGTAATGGGACAGATTGAGCTAACAGGTAGCCGATAGGGGCAAGTGCAGCGACAGACACGCCTAGCAGCAAAACTTGTTTGCGCCCCCGGCTGTCGGCTATTTTACCCAACTGCGGCCTCGATAGCAAAAGCCCGATCGCAAATGCACCCATCACAAAACCAATTTGCTGCTTGCTACCGCCCACAGATTGAACGTACAGCGGCAAAGTTGGCAGCAGCGAAGCCAAACTACACCAGAATAGCAAGCCTGCGGTGAATAAAGTTACCAAGCTGCGTTTGGGTTGGGGTTCGATGTCCCTAAAAATATTCAAGATGCGAATTCCCTGTAAATTTTCTGATTACCAATTAGCAATTGCCAATTCCCATTACCAATTACCAATTACCAATTACCAATTACCAATTACCAATTACCAATTACCAATTCAGTAACTTGAGAATTGCCACATTTGTTTCTGTAAACTGTCAACCCTTCGACAAACTCAGCGCAAGCTGTCAACTATCAACTGCAAACTGTCAACTGTCAACTGTCAACTGTCAACTGTCTGTTTTACCAATCAACCTCGGCCCTTTCCTCCACCACGCGCTGATAAACCCATTCGGTTTCCATTGCCAACTTCGGCCAACTAAATCGACGTTCCAAATCCTCATAAGCATTGTCAACCAACCATCGCCCATAACCAGGATTTCTCAGTACCTCCAAAATCCCCCAGGCCAAAGAATCGCGATTGTTAGCCTCAGTAACAACACCAGTTTTTGTATGCTGCACCACCTCCGGTAAGCCACCCGCATTCGACACCACCACAGGTACTCTTGCAGCAAAGCTTTCTAATGCTACAATCCCAAAAGGTTCGTAAAGACTGGGGAAAACCGCGCAGTCAGCCACCGTCTGGAATTTGTCGAGATGTTCCTCAAACATGAAACCCGTAAAATAACACTTATTCCAAATTCCTAAATTCCAAGCCATAACTTTGAGATGGTCTGTATTGCCACCACCAACAATAACAATTTTTGCGTTACCCCCCATTTCCCTAATTACTTGAGGTGCTGCATTGAGAAATACAGCAATGCCTTTTTCGTAGCTAATTCTGCCTACATAATAAACTATTTTTTCGTCGTCTGCTGCAAACTTGCGGCGGAAATCCATCGCGTCAAATTCGTCCCTGCGCGGCTTTTTTTCCGATCTAATTCCGTTGTAAATTACCTCTATTTTGTTCCACGGAGTCGATAGTACAAGTTCGGCTTCCCGCCGCATATAGTCGCTGCAAACAATGACGCGCCAAGCGTTATAAGCGAGGTCGTTTTCCTTGGCGTTAATGTAGCGCTGCCCGTCATTGTGGAGGCCGCTGAAGCGCCCGTATTCGGTGGCGTGGATGGTGGCAATTAGCGGTACTTTAAAGGTATGCTTGAGGGCGATCGCCGCATCTCCCACCAGCCAATCGTGAGCGTGGATCAAATCAAAGGGGCCTTCTTCTAGCATTAGTTTGCCGCCTTGGTGCCCCATGCTTTGGTTGAGGTTCGCCACCCAGTGAAAAAAGTCCTTGGCGTGCCCGACTACTACACGATGCACCTCTATTCCTTCAACCACTTCGTACATCGGCGCGTGACCGAACTCTACTGTAATTAAGTGAATCGAGTGCCCTAGCTTCACCAATTCTGGATACAGTTCCGATACGTGGCGGGCGATACCGCCGACTATTCTGGGAGGAAACTCCCATGCCAATACCAAAATTTTCATCTTTCTCCCCTCCTAAGAATTTATATATCTTAATGTTTATTGTTGACTACTTTATTGTATGATCCACAGCCTAAAATGTTGATCGATCGCAAATCTATGCCCGAGGGCTGACTTTTGGCAGCAACAAGGACGGAAAATTATGCAGAAACCGGGTGTTTGCAGCAATTGCTCTCTGGCCCGGTTTCTGGAATATTTGGCCTAAACCGACAGTTTCGGGCGATCGCCCGCACCCTCAAGATTGCTTCAAAATCGGTTCCAACTCGCGGCGAAAACGATCCCAAGCAGCCACCGATGCAGAATTAGAAGCAGCGCCCTGACGCATTAAAATCGCACCGTCTTCAAAGCCAACAATTCCGTAGTCTCCAGATTTGGACATTCGATCGATCGCTGGCACGATTTGCTGCAACTGTCCGCGTTCCCGGCGAAACGCAGGTTGATACTGCTGCAACTGCCACATATCGGCAATTACATATTCCATCTTCACTGCCTCTCCCGCATCATTCCGCAGTTCAAACATCGGAAACCGGAGAATTTCCCGGCGGCTTGACAAAATCGGCACAATAGTATTCGTTGCAGCCACGCTAGCATTATCAGGAATTTGAGCTAACAGCGGGCGCACTTGAGACACGTGCTGCCACTGTCTGATGAGAGGAACCTGCACCCAAGGATCGATCGCATCGGGCAAAATAAACGAAAAAGTCCGATTAGGATTAGACGTGAAGGTAAAAAATAGCGACAAGCAGATGCAAAACCCCCAAAAGCGGCGAAACTGCGAAGACGAAGGGAAAGGAAACACCGCATTCGGAAAACGCAAAATTGTTTGTTCTCCCCTTTTAATTCTATCTTCTTCCTTTTGACGGCCAGCCCACCACAGGATTGCCCCATAAAACAGCCCCGGAACCACAGTCATCGCATAGCGAATATTAATTGCCAGCACAGATTCTCCTTTAGCTAAAAATAGCTTTAGCAGCGGGAAACCTGCGATCGTCCAAGATGCGGGCGCTACGGCAGGAACCAAAGCTAACGGCAACCACTGACCAAGTAGGTATCTAATCTTACCAAAAAAGGGCGTAAATAGCTCAGTCACCAACCGCCCGGGATTGCTAACCATTCCCCAAATAATTTCAAGAGTCGAAGCTTCATCACCATCAGCATATTGACCGAAGCGTTCCATCATAAACCGCTCGGAAATATCAGCAGAAAACAAAGGCATAATCAGATTTGTCAAAGCAATCATGTAACCAAAACTGAGAATGCACACAGCCAAGCCAGTCAGAGGATAGCGCCGACTCAAAATCATGTAAGCCCCCACCCCAAACAACACAACTCCCCCATCTTCTCGCACGGCTAACATTAAAGTTGCCAGAATCCCAAACAGCGGCCACCAGCGCTTCTCCATCGCCAGCAACAAGCCAAAAACATAAAGCGGAGTTTGGCAAGAATCATGAAAATTACCCAAAGTCGGGCCGATAACGGCGTTAGCTGCGTAATAGCTCACGACAATTGTCGCCGACAGTCGCGGTTCTAGATGGTGTCTGGCGAGAGCGTACAGGACTAAACCAGCCGCCGTAATTAAAGTCACCTGCAACACCGTCAAAGTAACAGGAGAGGGGAACAGCGAGTAAATTGGCAGCCACAGCATCAGCGCTGGGGTGAAATGCTGCCCCAACCGATAGTAAGATACAGACGGGAGCTGATTTTGGTGAACCACGTTAGTGGACAAAGCCGAAGACAGGGAACTCTCAAACAAGTGACCCCGAGTGCCGTTCCAAAAAAGTTGATTGAAAATGCCTTGGTCGTATGTAGCGTAAAAGCTGTAGTAGCGGTGCAGCGTCAGCAGCAGGCACAGCACAAAAAAGGCCGCCGCCACTTGAACCACTACCCGCAGCGACTCATTTTTCTTCCATCTCAAAAATGTCATTGGCCCGCCGTAATGAAATCATCGGACAATAGCATAAATCTAAAGTAAGTATTAAATTAAAGTAGAAGTGAAATAACTCGGCTCGGCAATGGTCAATTATTTTCACCCGATCGAAAAAGTCAACAGCGTCAATCCAACATCCGGCAACGACGACACCGACTGTTCTCCCGAACAGCCGACCAATCCTGCACCGCTTTTACAGCTTTTGCTGTTCGTAGACAAGCGTCCCTCTTCCAGGGAACAGACCAGACACATCCGCAAGTCCCTACAGGCTTTGAAGGCAGAGTGCGACTTTGAGCTTCAAGTCATCGACGTAGGAGAACAGCCGGATTTAGCCGAACACTTTAAACTTGTAGCCACTCCCTCGCTGCTCAAAATTCATCCCGATCCCCGACAAACTCTCGCCGGCAGCAATTTGATCGCCCAACTCGAACATTGGTGGCCCCGCTGGAAGCGTTCTGTAGAAGAATACGCAGCTCAGCAGCAGTCTACCTCGGCTCTGGCTGCCAATCTGGCCGACCCAAAACCCATCTATTCGGTTGCTTGCGCCACCGAACTCGTGCAGCTTGCGGATGAAGTTTTTCGGCTCAAACAGGAAAAAGAACACCTGCAAGAGCAGTTGCAGTTGAAAGACAGGATTATTGCGATGCTGGCTCACGACTTGCGAAATCCCTTAACGGCCGCATCTTTGGCTTTGGAGACTTTGGAGTCAAATCAGAAGGTAAAGGAGGGGCAAAAGTCCCGTTTGACACCGACTCTGGCGGCTCATTTGATGAAACAAGCCCGCCGCCAAATCCGAATTGTCGATCGCATGATTACAGATATCCTGGAAGCAGCCCGGGGTACTAACGCTCAACTCCACATGGAACCCAAAAAAATCGAACTGAGGGCGATTTGTCAAGATGTAATCCTGCAATTTCAAGACAAATTTCAGGCTAAAAGTCTGAACTTAGAAACAGACATTCCCGCAGATTTGCCCTTGGTTTATGCCGATCCCGATCGCATCAAACAAGTCATAGTCAACCTGCTGGACAACGCCAGCAAGTACACCCCAGAGGAAGGAACTGTAAGTATTTCCATACTGCACCGCACTGCTTACAAAGTTCAAGTCAGCATTGGTAACAGCGGCCCAGGAATTCCCGAAGAAGATTGTGCGAGCATTTTTGAAGACAGCTATCGCTTGCAGCGAGATAAATCAACAGACGGTTACGGCATTGGGCTGTCTTTGTGCCAAGGCATCATCCGCGCCCACTACGGTCAAATTTGGGTAGACTCAGTACCCGATCGAGGCAGTTGTTTTCACTTTACCCTGCCTATTCAGAAATAACTGTCAGTTGTTAGTTGTTAGTTGTTAGTTGTTAGTTGTTAGTTGTTAGTTGTTAGTTAACAGTTGTCAGTCGCAAGCAACCGAATTTGATATAGCGGTTCTCAAGCGTGGTGAGGTATGCCCTATGCCCTATGCCCTATGCCCTATGCCCTATGCCCTATGCCCTATGCCCTATGCCCTATGCCCTATGCCCTATGCCCCATTCCCTAAAGTTCAATTTGAACGTAGGGCAGCGATAATCTGTTCGTTTGCTTTGGGAAAAGTAAACTGGTCAATTTCGTCGAGTGTCACCCAGCGAATTTCATCGCATTCGATCGTTTGCGGTTCCCCGCTGATGTAGCGGCAGTGGTGCACGTAAAGCCTAACTGTAAATTTAGTGTAGTCGTGGTCAATTGTAATCAAGCGATCGCCAACTTCTACGACAATCCCCAACTCCTCCATAATTTCCCTTTGTATGCAAGCTTCGATCGTTTCTCCCGGCTCTATTTTACCGCCCGGAAACTCCCAGAAACCGCCGTGCAGTCCGTGTTGTCGGCGCTTGTCAATCAAAATTTCTTGGCGATCGTTCCAGATCGCAGCAACGCCGATAACTTTGTGGGCCACAGGAGAAAGAGACATATTAATTGGGAATTGGGAATTGGGAATTGGGAATTGGTGATTGGTAATTTTGACGCACTGCTAGTTTCGTACTTACCGTTTTTTTAACCGCAACTGTGGGCTGTAACGAAGTATTACGGTGAAACAACCAGCTAGATGGCAACCCGTGCGATCTATTGTAATTAAAAATTAATAATTTAATCATATTATCAATTTTATTAACAAATCACAAGTGACAACTAATACCGTCTCATAAAAGTCTGGCTGCAAACTTTCGTGTTGGGTTTCAATTCAGCAATCTACCCATCCAAAATCTAAAATCTAAAATCTAAAATCTAAAATCTAAAAATTTAAGCCCCCATCTTCCGAAGGGGGCTTGACACTTGTACGATTTAAATGTTAATAATCAACTAATCATCCGAGCCGTGTCTCTCACTAGCTTGGATGGACTTTTCAAAAGTCATTCGCTGTTCGGCATTTTTGAGAAAATAGCCGCTAATCATAGCCGAGGCGAGCAATCTACCCAAATGTTCGCGACTGGTAGTCACTGTCACCCCGAAGTGTTCCGAAGGTAAATTCCCCAAAAGTCCGACAATATTTCGCTCCATTACTTGAAACACTTCGTGAGAAGTCGGCTTAGACAACTGAGAAACAGTGTCGGGAGCCATTGACTGCACGTATTGCCATAATAAATTAGCATTTTCTCCGTCTTCTTCAAAGAATTCAGGGGATTTATTAGATGAGTTGCTCACGAGTACCTCCGTTTCAGAGACAGCTTGTTATTTTAGACGCGGGCGGTTAAATTAAATAACCCTTATCCGATCGCTGCTGCTATTTATTACCAAGTAATTACTAATGTAGCAGGACAGTCGCAGCAACCAAGTGGGTACAACCGAATTAAAGGCGGCGGTTTTTACGATTTTAGATTGGAAAATGGCGATCGCCTGTGTCCCGATCGCCATTCCCATCTAGCTAGCTAGCGAGATAATCGTTAATATCTTGCTTGCGCTTGCGGAGTTTGGTTAAAGCTTCCCGTTCAATTTGACGCACCCGTTCCCGACTGATGTTCAGACGATCGCCTATTTTTGCCAAAGTTAAAGTTTGCCCGTCTTCTAAACCGAACCGCAAAGCAAGGACTTCTCGCTGTTGCTGAGTCAGTTCCGCCATTAGGTGGTCTAAGTCAGTCCGCAGGGAAGCTTGCAGGGCAAAATCTTCTGGAGTAGTACCCGTATCTTCCAACAAATCGCCCAACTCAGTATCTTGATTGTCTCCCACGCGCAAGTCCAGTGAAAGTGGCAGGCGCGCGCGATCGAGATATTCGCGAATTTGCTTGGGAGTCAAATCTAACTCTGACGCCAATTCAGCAGCAGTAGCCGCGCGGCCGAGCTGTTGAGCTAGCAGGCGCTGAGCCTTTTTAATTTTGTTGAGTTTTTCGGTAATGTGGATCGGCAAGCGGATGGTGCGACCTTTTTCGGCGATCGCCCGGGTAATTGCCTGACGAATCCACCAATAAGCATAAGTTGAAAATCTGTAGCCCTTAGTCGGGTCAAATTTTTCTACTCCCCGCTGCATCCCGATCGTACCTTCCTGAATTAGGTCGAGTAAATCTACATTGCGCTTGATATATTTTTTTGCAACAGACACAACCAGGCGCAGGTTAGCTTCCACCATGTGGCGCTTTGCCCTTTCGCCATTGTCGATCGTCCGCTGCAACTGTGCCTCAGACAGCCCGACTGTCTGTGCCCATTCAGCCGCCGTCGGGTCGCGGCCTAACTCTTCGGCTAAAATATTTTTTTCCTGATGCAGTGCGGCTGAGCGCTGTACCTGTTTCCCGAAGAGTATTTCTTGCTCATGGGTCAACAGCGGAACGCGACCGATTTCCCGCAAGTAAGCGCGAACAGAATCTGTATCTGAGGACTTAAGAGTTTTCATGAGCTTTTCCCGCTGAGGATCTGTGCCTCTAAAGGTTTGTCGGATAGCAAACCTCTAGCTTTAGCTGGGAAGGAAAGCGGGCGGGGACTTGCGCTTTCCTTCCATTTAAAGAGGCTTAATTTTATGGTAGCTAGCTGTTACTCCCAGTCAGAACCCTCTCAGGTTAGGTTTTGGTTGGGGGTGCACAATGCTACTTATGTTAAGAATCTTAACATTTGTGAGAGCAGTTGGCTACACTTCTTTACATTTATTTCATGGAAGCCTGCAATGTTGGTACGAGAGTACCCGCAAACAAGCTTTGCAGTTGCATCATGTTAAACAAAATGCGCTAAATCTCAGAGGGGTAGAGGGGTAGAGGGGGAGATGGGGAGATGGGGAGATGGGGGGTAGAGGGAAGAGGGGGAGAGGGGGAGAGGGGGAGATGGGGAGATGGGGAGATGCTTTCGGACAACGCAATTAAAAAATACACTTTAAATGCCCAGCAGCTTTTCAATACCGCCCCAACAGATAATGACTAATGACTAATGACTAATGACTGATGACTAATGACTTCTTTGCCGTTGAGCTTCGTACAAGATGAGGGCTCCGGCGATCGACACATTGAGAGATTCTACGCCGCGGCCGAGGGGGATTTGGATTTGTCGATCGGCTAAACTTCTCAATTCTGGCGACAATCCAGAACCTTCGTTGCCCAAAACGATCAGAGTCGGCACTCGCAAATCAACTTCCCAATAAGTTAAACTGGCGCCGGCAACGGTTGCTAAAATTTGCATCCCGCGATTTTTATACCCGGAGACTTCGGCGGTTAAATCTGGAGTGACTGCTACTGGCAGCTTAAACCAAGCTCCTGCTGAGGCGCGCAGCACCTTGGGATGGTCTAAATCAGCGCTGTCTGAACTCAGCAGCAAGCCGTCGGCATTAGCAGCAGCGGCGGTGCGGACGATCGCCCCCAAGTTGCCGGGATCTTGGATGGTTTCTAAAGCTATACCTAAAGTTGAGATTTCTGCGGGTTGTGTGGCGATACGGGGTGCGGTGGCGATAATGCCGTCGGGTTGGACTGTAGTGGCGATCGACTCTAAGACTTTGGCACTGACTAATTCTGTGCGATCGGCTAAACCAACAATTTGTTCCCACAATTTCCCATGCTGATCCAGCCATTCGGGAGTGCAGCAAACCGTTGCTAACGGGTATTTGGCCGCGCAAGCTTCTTCGAGCAAATGCGTACCTTCGAGTAAAAATAATTGTTGTTCCCTGCGTCCCTTAGAGCTGTGGAGTTTGCGGATTTCTTTTACTAAGGGGTTTTGAATACTTGTGAGCATTTTCTTAATTCAGCAGAGCGAATGGGGTTATTACCTGTATCGGGTCAACCCCAAACTTTTTTCTGCCTTGGGAATGCGGAACCCGGGACTTGAACCCGGAAGGCTTGCACCACATGAACCTGAATCATGCGCGTCTACCAATTCCGCCAGTTCCGCATTGGTCACGAATTACTACTATCGGGTATGCTCGCCAGTTTGTCAAGTGTTTTGGGAAATATTTTTTTATTCTAGCTGCGAGTAATATCAAGTCCGTTGGCAAAGGAAGAAGAAAGAAAATCTTCCTTCTTCCTTTTTCCCAATTCCCAATTTTATAAAGGCGAAGATGCCCCATGCCCCATGCCCCATGCCCCATGCCCCATGCCCCTTCTGTTATAGTTGTTGTGGCAGATAGTTCTCACCTCGACTACCTATGTCTGAGCCATTAACCCTCGATCCGAGTCAGTTGCCAGATATTAGCAACTTAGTTCTAGAAGACGATACTCCTTTGGACAGCTTCATCAACGAAAAACAGCAGCGATTGCTGACAACGGTTTTATATAGCGGTGGCGATACGGGGATTACCGTTCCCTTTATTGCGGCGGCAAATGTCGGTTTGTTCAGCAGCGTGCGTCAGCCGGGAGTCGCCCCGGATGTTTTTCTGAGTATCAATATTACTGGTGCTGAGGATTGGTGGGAAAGACAAGTGCGATCGTATTTATTTTGGGAATTTGGCAAACCTCCCGAAATTGCGATCGAAATTGTTTCTCCAACTCCAAGTAACGAATTGGGCAGCAAATTAATAGATTACGCTCGAATGCGAATCCCGTATTATGTTGTGTACGATCCGCTACGCGAGTTGAGAGGCAGTACGCTGCGAATCTTTGAATTGCACAATCAATCTTACGTGCCTAAAACTGATGCTTGGTTTCCCGAAGTCGGTTTGGGACTAACTCTGTGGCAAGGTGAATTTGAAAATGTTACTGGTACTTGGTTGCGCTGGTGCTCTGCTGGTGGCGCTTCCATTCCTACAGGCGACGAACTGGCGGTACAAAAAAATACTCAGTTATCTCAAAAAGATGCTCAGTTATCTCAAAAAGATGCTCAGTTATCTCAAAAAGATGCTCAGTTATTGGAGGAACGGGCGCGCACTAAACAAGCATTTATCCAGACGATCGAACTCGGTTTAAGACTGAAATTCGGAGATGAAGGATTGCTGCTGCTTGAGGAAATTTTGGAAATTTCTGATGTGGGTGTTTTGCAGGCGATCGCCTCTGATATGCTCGCAGCCAACAACCTGGACGAAATTCGGCAAATTTATCAATCGTAATCTTACAAGGTTAGTAATCTCATCTCTGTTTATAATTTTAAGTGTTGCTTAATTTGCTGTGAGTTGAGATATTAGCTGGCGTCGAAATTGTTAAATATTGTGGAGTCATAGGTGGCTTACTTACTGCTAATTGCTGATTTTTACCAGAAAGAATTGGTTGAAAGCCCCAAGCTTGCTCTGGAGAAATTATCAGTTCCCTTGTGTTAGTTGCGGGTGCAGAATGTGGGTTGATGGGCCCGGGCGATCGCCCGCCGCGCCGGGGCCCCCTACCTCAACCACCGCCAAAAACTCAGAATTGCCACAAAAATTCAAAATCTCAAACCCAAAACTGCCCAACCCCAGTACGATCGATCTAGTTAGCAAAAAATAAGTAAAAACACTACCGGAGTAAATTATATGGATCTGGTCGTACTCCAGAACTGGCTGGACAACATCTCCTTTGCCATCTTGTTCGCAACAATGCTCATTTACTGGGTGGGTACAGCATTCCCCGGCATTCCCTACCTGTGGGCCTTGGGAACCGCAGGGATGGCTGTCGCCAACCTCTCCATCGCCGCTTTACTCGGTTCTAGGTGGATAGAAGCCGGCTACTTCCCACTCAGCAACCTTTACGAATCCCTATTTTTCTTAGTTTGGGGAATCACCACCATCCACCTAGTCGCGGAAAACATGAGCCGTTCCCGCCTAGTTGGAGCAGCCACATCCCCCGTAGCAATGGCAATATCCGCCTTTGCAGCCCTGACTCTGCCCGACACCATGCAATCGGCAGAGCCCCTAGTACCAGCCCTCAAATCCAACTGGCTGATGATGCACGTTAGCGTCATGATGCTCAGTTACTCAACTTTAATGGTAGGAGCATTGCTGGCGATCGCATTTTTAATCGTCACCCGCGGCCAAAAAATCGAACTCACAGGTAGTTCCTTCGGCACCAACGGCAACCGCAACGGCAACTACCGCCTGCAACGCCCACAAAATCCCGAACCTCAAACCCTCGAAACAGTAGGCGACAGCGCGTTAGCTTTCAGCGAACCGTCTTTCAACTCCAACAATAACGGTTTTGGCGCCACCGCAGTCCTAGAATCAGCAACAATTCAAACCGCATCAACCGCGGCAACTCAAACCTCAGAACTTCTCTCGCCCCAGCGCTTGAATCTAGCAGAAACTCTTGATAACATTAGCTATCGCATCATCGGTTTAGGATTTCCCTTACTAACAATTGGGATTATTGCCGGTGCCGTTTGGGCTAACGAAGCTTGGGGATCTTACTGGAGTTGGGATCCGAAAGAAACTTGGGCGCTGATTACTTGGTTAGTATTTGCAGCCTACCTGCACGCCCGCATCACTCGCGGCTGGCAGGGAAGACGCCCAGCAATTTTAGCCGCCACAGGTTTTGTAGTAGTTTGGATTTGCTATCTAGGCGTCAATCTGTTAGGCAAAGGTTTGCATTCCTACGGTTGGTTTTTCTAATTTCTGAACCACAAATCAGTCCCAGAGAAACAGAATAAATCACCGAATAGGGATTAATATAATCTCCAGTTGTAGGCAGCTATTTCCAGCAAAGTGTGTCAATTTAAGCCTAAAATCCTTTGTATCTATTCCTGTCCTCCCTTCTTAAGGGCTAGGCAAGGTTACAGATAGGTACGTAGTTGGGCTTTAGCCCTCTTTCTTTATACGCATAAAGAGGGCTAAAGCCCAACTACGTACCTTAGACCATTACTACGTTTGATATTAAGTTGACACAAAGGCAATGCCCACTTTGCTAAACTACTGAGACTGTAAAATTTTACTCCCTCTTCCTTCTTCCTTCTTCCTTCTTCCTTCTTCCTTCTTCCTTCTTCCTTCTTCCTTCTTCCTTCATTAAAATGACAATTGATATGGACGATTCACAAATATTTCTCAAAGAAGACGATGTTTTGTCGGCTCCTACCAGCGCTTTGATGTATCAATGTACGTTCAAAGTCAACGAATATATGACCATTCTGAATTCAAGATTGCTAGAAGAAAGATTATTGTCAGATGGCATGGATTGCGAGCTGTTAAGTTCAGGAAAAGGCTGGACACAAGGAAAAGTTAGATTGCGCCTGGAGTTCATTCCCATCGAACCTGAGGTGAAAGAACAAAAAGCTCTTCCCGCCGCACCGGAAGAATCAGACACCGCCCAAAACAACGCCGAAGATAGCTCCGACTCAGAGCAAATTGATACAAATGAGCCATTAGATGTCACGGACTCAACAGAAATAAGTAATGATTTTCCTATTTCTAGGTATCCAGACAGCAACCCCCACAGTCGAGGAATGTGGAGCTAAGCTGCTACTTACAGGGAGGGAAAGCAGGAAGATTTTTAAATTTTAAGTTGAGAGTTTTGAGTTGAGGAGCTTCTAATTGCATCCTTCATACAACTGACAACTAACAACTGATACCAATTAAAAAATCCTTGCTACAACGCTCTTAGGAACGAAAATTTAATAACTTACACAAGTTTGTGGGGTGTCCCGCCCGCTGGCCCTTTTTGGACGGGCGGGACGCCCATCCCACAATAAGTAGTTAAAATTATAAGTTATTTAATTCGCGATCCTTAGTTGAGTTTGTGTAGTCAAATATTGTCGGTGGTGCGTCGCTCGATCGATTTTCTGTCTTTTGTTGGGTAGTATCGATGGCGACACACCCTACGACTACTGACAAGCTGACAACTGACAACTGCTAACTATCAACTGTAATGCCTGAATCTTCCAATTGGACGCGCCTCCACGCTCAACTGCACCGGACACTGCTGCAACGACAAATCTTGCCCTCAAATCAGCGATTGTTAGTAGCAGTATCCGGCGGGCAAGATTCTCTGTGTACGCTCAAATTACTGCTGGATTTGCAGCCCAAATGGGGGTGGAATCTAGCCATTGCTCATTGCGATCACTGCTGGCGTTCTGATTCCCAATCTAATGCAAATCATGTAGAAAATTTAGCTAAAAATTTCGGAATATCCTATTATTTGCAAACAGCCTCGGACATCCCCAAAACCGAAGCAGCGGCCAGAAAGTGGCGGTATCAAGCTTTAACCGAAGTTGCGATCGCCCACAACTACCCCTACATTGTCACAGGCCACACAGCCAGCGATCGCGCGGAAACACTCCTCTACAACCTAATTCGCGGTAGTGGCGCCGACGGACTTTCCGCCCTGACTTGGACGCGCCCCCTTGCCGATTTGCGATTGCCGATTTTAGATTTTAGATTGGGAGATTCTGGCGACAATCCCAATTTCCAAATATCTGCCGATTTGCGATCGCACAATTTAGATCAAACTCCCCAATCAAAAATCCCAAATCCCAAATCTAAAATCTACTTGGTTCGTCCGTTGCTGGAAATCACCCGATCGCAAACAGGTCAATTTTGTCAAGAGCAAAAACTACCAATTTGGGAAGATTCCACTAATCAAGATTTGCAATATGCGCGCAACCGAATTCGATCGCAATTATTGCCTTATTTAGAAACTCATTTCAACCCAAAAACCCAACAAGCCCTCGCCCAAACAGCCGAACTCCTCCGCGCCGATGTCGAATATCTCGAAATTGCAGCCAGTGAATTACTACAGCGAGCCATCTCTCCAACTACAGACAACCCGCAGTTGCAAATTCAACTCCCCGTCAAGTTAAATCGCCCAATTTTGCGAGAAGCACCCCTGTCATTGCAACGGCGAGCAATGCGACAGGTATTGCTACAAATATTGCCCTGTGCACCCAGTTTTGACAGCGTAGAAAAACTCAGCAGCTTAATCGCAGCGCCCAACCGATCGCAAACCGATCCATTTCCTGGAGGAGCGATCGCCCGAGTTGAAAACCCTTGGATCGCGATCGATATTTAATTTTAGGCGCTTGGCAGAAAACTCGAAAGAGCTTGCCGCAGATCCGAAACAACCCGATCTTGCTGCTCTCCAGTTTGCTGTACGCGATCGAGTTCTCCCCCCACCGCTTCCAGCTTTTGGCGCAGCCCGCTCAAATTGTCCTGCACCGGTTGCAACATTTCTTGATAAACATTCACCCGGCCCCAGAGTTCCGCCACAGCACCTTTCTGGCTGAACAAAGTCTGCTCTAACTGCTTAAGTTCATTGCGTTTCGCTTCACTTTCCCCATTTTGACGGTTGACATTTCCCTCAATTTGAGATATTGACTCCCGCACCTGCTGAATTTCGGTTTCCAGCCGTTGCAATTCTTGGCTTTGCTGCTGGCGTTGAGTATTGAGCTGTGTGACGATCGGCCCCAAATCAATCTGTCCAGGTTCTGTTTTTTGAGGATTAGCAGTACCCAAGCGACGCCACAGCACCGCCTGATGCTGCTTCAAAACATTTTCCCGTTCCTGCAAGCGGAGGCGCTGTCCCACCAAAGTTTCATTCAACATCTGATAACTTTCGAGTTCATCGGCCATTTCATTTTCCAAAGCCATGCGATCGTACTCGGAAGCCGCTTGAATTTTGGCTTGCAACTCCTCGATTGTTTCCCGCTGGAGAGTCAACTCCTCCTCTTGATCGTTAACAAACCGGAACACCTTTTCCAAATCCTCTTGCAGGTGTTGCACCAGCCCCTGTAATTCCTCAACCGGCATCCGCTCCAGAGCAGACACATCTACTACCTGCTCCACAGCCCCAGCACCCGAACCAGACGCCAGCCCCGAGATTTGCTGGTACATAGTCTCAACAGCCTTCACCTGGACAGACATAGACTGAGCCTGCTCCTGCTTAGCGCCGAGGGTACATTGCTGCCCTTTCAGTTGGGCCCGAGCTTGCGCCAAAGCATCTTGGGATTGATACCATTCCTGCCAGCGGCTTTGGAGGCTCTGATTTTGTCGATCGACCTCTTCCTGCTGTTGCTGAGCGTTTGTGCGTTTTTGCTCCAACTGCTGCCAGTGCAAATCCAGAATTGCCTGCTGAGCGCCCACAACACCAAAAGACTGATTCAGTTGTTCCCGAACTCCTTGGGCCGCAGAAATTGCTCCTCCCAGCTTGTTCATCAACTCCTGAATTCTCAATGCCTGCTGCTCGTCAACAACTGCCCCCTGAGGAGCCTGAGACTGCTGGTGAGCCACCTGCTGCTGTTCGCCCCGCAACTGTTCCCAAGCCGTCTCCATCTCCGCGCGGCTGCGATCGACCTCTTCTCGCAGTCGGTTAGCTTCATCTCGAGTATTTTCAATTTCCGAGCGTTGAGCCTCCAGGCGCTCCAACTCCTCCTCCATTTGAGCCAACTGCTCTTCGCGGGCTTGCATTTCCATTTCCCGGCGATTGAGTTCCTGACTCGAAAACGTCAGAGAAGCCTTCCACTGCTCAATTTCCTCTTCCTTATCCTTAAACTTGTCCTGCAAGCGGGAGAAATTTTGCAGAATGCTCACCAACTGGCGGGCAGCCTCCTGAATCCGCTGCACTTGCTTGTTAGCGCTCAACTCCACCAGCACCAGCGTGCCGTCGTTAAACTTATTAGCTTCCTCAACTGGGATCGCGTCATCGCCCGGTACGGCGCTCCAGTTGTGTTCGCCCCGCTGACAAGCTAGCAGTTTCAGTTCAGCCTTACCGCCACCGAGACCAAAGCCGCTTCTCTGTTTTTGTACTTCTGCTAGATACAGCACACTAATAGTCCTCTCTTTGGTGTCGTTTGCCCGATCGGGAATAGCATCCTTGAACAACTGTCTTCAGCACTCGCCGACAGCACTGCTTCTCTCGCACTGCGTCTAGAAAGCACTGCCGCCGCCTGCTTTCTGAACCAATGGGAGAGCAGTATCAATGCCGCTTGATTCAAGACTAGCAAAACTGGGGGGACTGCCATAGCCCAAAGCCGAAAAAGATCAGTCAGTCAAAAACTTTCATTGATTGTATCAGGCTTTCGGTGCGGGTCGATCGCCATCTCGTCCTTTAATTACCCAGCATCGGGTCTCCTCCGCAGGCGGACTAGGGATTTGAACCGCGCTGCCTTAGAATAGTGGAATCACGCGAGCCTGTCATCGAGATCTACTCTTGAGCAAAAAGGTCAATGCTTTAAGACAGAACCCAACCGCAAGGACGCACAGCGCAAGGTAAACGTCAAAATTTTGGCGGTCGAAGACTTGAACCAGTCGTCCCTGCCAGCGTTGGACGACGATCGAAAAGCCCAGACAATTGTGTGTGTCATAAACCCCACGCACCAATGCCGGGGTGATGACTGTTAACAATTTACCTAGATTTACCCAGGATTTAGTAGTTAGATTCTCGGTAAGCCAATGGATAGATTGATGAGTATTGGCGAGTTAGCAGAGCTTTAAAGCTGTTAACATACGAAGAGATAAACACATTGAGAGGTCGAATCAATGGCTACCCTAACTTATTGCAAAGGCTTGCCCACACCAGTACACGAACTCAACGAACTAGGATTTACAGATTTCGAGATGTTCTTAGAAGCTTACGCCCAGATTTTTAGGGCTGCAAGCATTGAAACAGTTGACCGCTTACTTTTAGGTACAGAATTCAAGAAATCAGATTGGAACAAGCATTTACAGCAAACCTACGGCATCAATAAGCGCCACGCCAATGGTGTAATCAGTTCTGCCAAGGGTCGTGTAGATGGTGCTAAAGAACACAGGATTTTACATCTAAAAGCTCTTGAAGGAAAAATTAAATCTATTGGTGCGTGGGTCAAGAAAGCCGAAAGCAAGTTGGTATTAGCTCGTAAGTTCTATGCCAAGAAAAAATGGCAGAAATCAAAAACAGGTTGCAATTTCCCCCTAGCCTGCTCACTTCAATATAAATCCACAAACTGGCAGAATTTGCGCTTTCAAATTCACAACAAAAAGCGTAAACTGACTGGGTTAATTAACAGAGTAGAACATTTAAGGCTTTCGCCAGTCAAAGTCTTCATCCCGATGAGGGATATTTTTGTTGTCGGCTCTAAGGATGAGTCTTTTGGCAATCAAGTCTGCCAGTGGAATGGGGATAAAATAACTTTTAGAGTCCCCAAATGCTTAGAGTCACGATTTGGAAAAACTGTGTCCTCTGAGATTGGTGATTTCAGCCGCAACATCAACAGACTGCCAGAATGCGGTGCTAAAACCTGGCATTTCTACCGTAAGAATGGAAAGTGGGTTGCTGCTGTGCAGTTTACCCCAAATCCCGCGAAGCAGGTTTCGAGAGAGAGAATGTACGGTTGCATTGGTATCGACATAAATCCCGGTTCTATTGGGTGGGTGTATGTCGATTCTGAAGGGAATCTCAAAGCCAAAGGGCAGATCCCATTGCAGATAGGTTTACCCTCCGGCAAGCAACAGGCTCAAATTGTTGATGCTTGTCTGCAACTAGCTGCAAAAGCCACAGAATTTGAATGTCCTGTGGTTTGTGAAGAACTTGATTTCTCAACAAAAAAGCAATCGCTGCGAGAGAAAGGTAGAAAGTATGCTCGAATGTTGTCGGGTTGGGCGTATAGTGAGTTTTATAAACAACTCAGTTCTATTTTGTCGAATCGTGGGATTGAGTTGACAACGGTCAATCCAGCTTATTCAAGCATTATCAGCTTGGTGAAATACCTGAGAATGTATGGCTTAGCTAGTGACGAAGCGGCTGCACTGGTAATTGCTCGTAGGGCACGCAAGTTAAGTGAAAAAATACCTTGCTCCTTAACCGCCTATTCTGAAGTGAATTCAGAAAAGCACGTTTGGAGCGAGTGGAACAAACTGAATAAAAAAATCAAACGTTCCGCTATGATATCACGTCGTTGTGATTATTACAGTGTTTCTAACTGGAGTTTCTTGGTCAACCTCGATACTGAGGAAGCGTAAAGCGCTAAGAAAGAATGTTTCAAACTTATACCGCAGAGTTTACCTAGGTTTGCCTAGGTTTTTATAAGCGGCTTGTAAGACTTAATTCTAGACAGGCTGATGCCTGAAATTGCTGCCCGAAGCTCAAAATCCCCAGGCCTCCATAGCTGGGGAGTATGTCAACAAGAGAAAATCGCCCTTTCGTCAATTCCTAATTGTGCCAGTGGCATCAAGCCCTTCATTCAGTTGACAGTTGACAGTTGACAGTTGACAGGTAAATTATTGACAGAAACTAAAGTCAATATGAGCGCGATCGCACAGTCTTTCCGATTTCAGACGCCAACGGTTTTAAGGAGGATACTTTAGCTGCATGCAGGGAAATTTGAGTGAAATTGACATCCGCAGCATCCTGCAATTGATTGAGTTAGGTCAGCGCACCGGAGAACTGTTCGTAGAGGCCTACAGCTTCACCGGCAGCTCGGGTAATCTACCTACCCAGCGCTCCCCTGCAGGACAATCCTGGTATGTCTTCTGCTTCAACGGTCAGATTATTTACGCTACCCAGAGTGCGGGCAGTTTGTTTCGCTTGCGCGACTACCTGCGCCGCTACAAAGCAGACACCGCCCTTGACAAAATCCAAGTTCCCTATATGGCATCTACCAATGCCCCAGAATACGCCTACCTGTGGGCCCTGCTAGAAAACCACACCCTCACCCCAGCTCAAGGGCGCAACATCATCCACAGCATGATCCACGAAACCCTGTTTGACTTGCTCAGCCTCCACCAGGGTTCCTTCACTTTTGAAATGGGATCGGCATTGGCTCCTCAACTCACCAGCTTAGAAATTAGCTCGCTGCTGGCGAAGATTGTCCAACAGGTGCAGCAGTGGAAGCAGTTTCACCCTCACATTCAGTCGCCCAACCAATGCCCGATGATTTCAGATCCCGCCCAGCTCCGAGTCGCGCTCCCTGCCAATACCTTTAATACTCTCAGACGCTGGGCCGACGGTCACACTTCGATCCGCCAAATGGCGCGCTACCTCAACCGAGACGTGCTGACTGTCGCCAAGGCGATTTACCCTTTCGTGCAGCAGGGATTGGTGCAAGTATTTTTCCAGCCTTCTGTTGTCCCTGGCAACAACAAAATAGAATGGTCTTCTCCAGAAACCAAGGTCAAGAGAGTTGTCTGTATAGACGATGACAATGTGATTCGCAAAACAGTTGAGTCAATTTTAAACGAACAGGGTTACGAAGCTACTGGCATCAGCAATCCCCTCGAAGCCCTGAGTTTAGTTTTTAAACTCAAACCCGATTTAATTTTGTGCGACATCGCCATGCCCGAACTCGACGGCTACGAAATTTGCGCGATGCTGCGAAATTCTAGTGCTTTCCGGCACACGCCCATTGTCATGTTGACAGGGATCGACGGATTTATCGATCGCGTTCAAGCCCGCATGGCGGGGGCGACTGACTACTTCACCAAACCTTTTGGCGAAAGCGAGTTATTAATGCTGGTAGAAAAATATGTAGGCCCGGGCTATCCTCCGGCCAATCTCTCGGAAAAATTATTAAGCCGATCGCTAGAACACGAATTATAAGCCAATAAATTCCGCACTGATGGCACGGGAGGTTTTTTGTATCCCAGCAACCCAGGGCAGTCCCGGCAGTCACAGAGAGAAAGCTCCTTGCTGCGGGCGATCGCACCATCAACTAGAATGTATAAATTTGCGAGCTGGCCGTCCGGCGTCAGTAAAACTCAGTTCAATTTCTCGATCGCTGTCGGGCCGAAGTCGCTCAAAGTGCAAATATAATATATTTGTTCTCCACTTGCTGCCGATCGCCAAAACCGATGGGCACAGCAATGATTCCTTGAATTTCAAATCTCAAGCAGACTGAATTATCTGAACAGACAAGACATCTTCTGTTAAATTTCCCAAGTAAAGCAAACGCTGGCTTTATGGCTAAACCGACATCGGATCAGGACTCAAATTCAAAAGAAAAGACCTTCAAACCAAACTGGAATCCGTTTTGTCAAATGAAGTCGGATTGGTTGTCATTGCCTGCAAAGCTGGTTGGTGCAGGTTTGGATTCAATTTTATCTCATGTCCGAACCTGCCCACAAAAACTGAGATATTGGTTCTCAAATCTGGCTACTTTAGCCCGATTTGAGAAATCGTTGAAGATGTCCTCGCCATCATCCACATCTTTAGTTACAGCCTGGGCGCGATACTCAGAAAATACCAATAGCAAGTATGCCGAGACCGTTAGTTACCAAGTTTACCCGTGCCAGAAATTAGGGGTAATCCGGAAAAAGTGGGTGAGCGCTGTTCGCAAAGTTTACAACATTTTAATTGCTTACCTAGACGAACATCAAGGTTTTATCAAAATCGGCAAGGGTCGAGGAAAGCGAGGTTTGAAAATGGTGCTAAAAACATCAGGTTTAATTCCTAAATGGTGCATCCCTAGAACGCTGGCAGCATTCAAAACCAGGATTCATGATTTAGGTTGGGAATGTGACAAACAAATTGCTTCTGCTTTTGCCACAACTTACGATTTTATATTTTTTCCGACATTTGAGATGTATAAAAGACTAATTCTAAAAAATCGCATTTTAAGGAGTAAAACGGCGACATCAATGATGAATTTGGCTGGCAAAAATTCAGGAAAACCTTACAAAACTTGTGTTGCCTTGACGGTTCCAAGTTAGTTGGGAGCAAAGACGAACCCACCTCTAAAACATTCGTGCCGTGGGAAAAATTATACTTAAAATTGGGTGGTTGCCCAAATTGTAAGTTTCCTGACTGTGGGTATGAAATTTCTAGAGATTCCCCGGTTGTAAAGATTTTGGGGAAAGCTTTGTGGGATAAAATATCGATCGCTAATGTCCGAGCTCGCTCGTGTTGTACTTAGCATCTAGCAGGAAGTCTAAAATTATCCCAATCTTCAGGGTAAAAGTATCAGATAGTTAATAGCAGCAACAAAATAGGGAATTATGTAGAAAAAAGGCAACCTGCACCAGTGGAAGTTTTAAGGTCTCAACCCCAGCAGGATTGGTGCAAGGAATTAGTCATAAATACTGCCAACACATTTACAAAAAGGACGGTTATAGTTATGTTTCATAGACCGAGCTCCCATTTTCCTCCCAACACCGACTTGAGTAGGGGTACGATGTGGGTTTCCCAGAGAGAAGAATTATGATTAGTGGCAGCCCAGACTTTATATTACCAGGACAAGGCATAGATCAGGCTCCGGAATTCCAGGAACTAGAAACTCCCGAAGGCGAGCTGCACCTGCGGTTCTACGTTCCTTCGGGGAACGAGTTCGCACTGCCGGCAACAGGGATTAGAGAGGTGCTATCCCCCTCCCCAGACCGAATGACACCCATTCCTAACGTTTCCTCCTTGCTTTTAGGTACGCTAAACATGAGAGGACGAGTGATTTGGGTGGCAGATCTGGGCCAATTTCTGGGAGACCAAACACCTCTGAACACCGATCGACCCGAAATCCCGATCGTGGCTGTGGAAGACCAAGATACGATTTTGGGGCTGGCAGTCGATCGAATTGTGGGGATGGACTGGCTCGACGTAGACCAACTGCACTCTCAGAACAATGCACCAGACGGCATGATTCCATTTCTGAGGGGAGAATGGATGTTAGGTGCACCAGCGACTAAAGTGCTCCGACTGCTAGATCAAGTGAAAATTCTGCGCTCTGCGCGGTGGGCAGCGTGAAATCGATTTTAGATTTGCGATTTGCGATTTTCGATTGGGGTCTAACTATCAACAGTCACAGGACTTGAGGCACGCATCTAAACATTCAAGCAAGATAAAAATCTAAAATCTCAAATCTAAAATCTAAAATCAAAAGAGGGCGGCAAATGGCAACAAGTACCAACTTTCAGCAGGACTACCAACGGGCAGAAGCGGCCTACATGGATGGCAACTATTCAGAAGCCGCAGCCCTAGTTTATCAATTAGTAGAAGATTTTCCCGAAGACCCCAGCGCTCGGCTGCTATGCGGGCACATCTACTGTTACGGACTGCAACAGTATGAGGTGGCACGGGAACAGTACATGGTGGTGCTGAGCCTGAGTGACGACCCGAGTTTGGTCGAACACGCTCACGGCGGTATTAGCCACACAGACCAATTTTTATCCGGAGAACTGCACACGGAAAGTTTCGAGGCTTTGTCTGCGGAAACTGAATTGGAATTCTACCCAGACTTGTCTATGGAGGAAGGGTTGGAAGACCCGGATTTAGCACTTTTCCAAGGGAATTCTCCATCCATGTCCTATGGGAGTCAATCGCCACAGGACATGGAAAACGAGGACTTGGCAGATTTGGGGATGAGCGGGTTGGAGTGGGAACCACAAGACAGCAGTAGCAGTGCTGCAACCTCTCTCGAAGATTTAACTAACCCCTTTGCTGGCGACAGCGGCGCAATGGCAGCTTATGCTGATGCGTCCGAGCCGCTAGACATGGACGAATTTGGCTCGGACTTGGGAGATCCTTTTGGCTTAGATGACCCAGGGTTTGATGCTGGTGACTTGTCTGATAGCAAAGTTTCTGGTTCCAAGGCGCCTTATTCAGGAGAGTTGTTTTCAGAAGCTCCAACTCAGGTACTCAACGGTCAAAGTTTTGCTGGTTCTGAAACCGGGAATTCCTTCGATTCGGAGCAATTAGACTCCCCCACTGGGCCGTCTGACAATTTTGGCGAACCTTTTGCGCCGCTCGATTTGCCAGACGAACTCGACCTGAATGATGACGACTACGACTATCAATCCCCGCCCGTGACCGGGCAAAATCAAGGTCAGAAGCCACCTCTGCCAGAAGAGGCAGACCCTTTTGCTCAGCCGATGTCCTCGGGTTTTGGGTCTTCTCGATCTCAAAGCAAGCAGCCGAATATTGACTCGGAATACTCGTCAAATTATTCGCTGGCGGAAGACGAAACGCTGTTGATGGGAGGTGCTGTCCCCAATTCTCAGAGTCAAAGGTCGAGCCGGGGACAATTTAATTCGGCCGATCGCTCAAACTCTAACAGCAACGGTTACGGCGACTCGGAACCGCAGGCATTTGGCTCCATGGACAGCTTTGAGCTAGATGCTTTTGATGACGACGCTTTCAGCGATTCTTTCTCTCTCGACGAAAACGAGCAAGCGACTGCTTTCGGGGCTGCCACCAAGAACAGCAGCGACTGGTCGTCAAGAACTGGGAACGCTCAAGAACACAGCGGCTTTTTAGACGAATTTGACGATTTTGACGATTTGGGCAATTTGCCGGATTTTGATATCTCAGAAGATGCCAACAGTTCGATCCTGACTAGAGGTAACACCAATTTCGGCAACTCGACCAGCGGCATGATGGGTACGAGCGGCAGCGGTCTGGACTTTGACAACAGCGACGGCTCGGCAATTCGAGACGACGAGATTTTTAGCATTTCCGGCCCTGCTGATGCGTCGGTGCCGACTTTTGCTCCGACAGAAAGTGAGGCGATCGATAGTTCGGTGACTGTAGAACAGGGCGGACTGGCTTTCTTGGAAAATGCCCCTCTGTTTACCAAACAGTTGTACACGGCAATCGGGGCTGGATTGGTTTCTCTGGTAGCTGTGGCTTTCGTGACTAACATTGCCTCCTATCAAGCTCTGAAGCAAGACAAGCCGGAGGCGATCGTTTACCTGCGCCAAACAGGCTGGGTAATGACGGCTGCCGCAGGCTTTACGAGCTTTTTGACTTCTTGGGGTATCGGCCAGTTGATCGCCAAGCAGGTACGCAAGTCCTCGGACAATTTGCAAGCTCAGTTCGATGCGGTATCTCAAGGAACTTTGGACGCTCGGGCAACGATTTACTCGGAAGATGAATTTGGCAAAATGGCTGCTAAATTCAACCACATGGCGAAGGTGATCCAAACTACGATTAGCGATACCAGACGCAAGTCTGACGAACAGGAACAGGCAAAAGAAGACTTGCAGCGCCAAGTGATTCGCTTGCTAGATGACGTGGAAGGAGCGGCTCGGGGTGACTTGACGGTGACGGCGGAAGTGACGGCAGACGTTTTGGGTGCTGTTGCTGACTCGTTTAACTTGACAATTCAAAACCTCCGCGAAATCGTCCATCAGGTGAAGCAGGCGGCTCGGGAGGTTAGCAAAGGCGCTACGGATAGTGCCAAGTTTGCGGGCGATTTGTCTTCTGATGCGCTGCGGCAGGCTGAGGAACTGGCGGCGACGCTGAATTCGGTGCAAGTCCTCACCGATGCGATTCAGCGGGTCGCAGAGAGTGCTAGAGAGGCGGAAGAAGTGGCCCGGGGCGCGGCGGCAACGGCTCTGAAAGGGGGCGAGGCTGTGGAGCGGACGGTGGCCGGGATTTTGGAAATTCGAGAAACGGTAGCAGAAACCACGAGAAAAGTCAAGCGGTTGGCGGAAGCTTCTCAAGAAATTTCTAAGATTGTGGGTTTGATTGCGGCGATCGCCTCTCGGACGAATTTGTTGGCTCTCAACGCTAGTATTGAGGCGGCGAGAGCTGGGGAATCGGGTAGGGGTTTTGCGATCGTGGCGGATGAGGTGCGGCAGTTGGCAGATCGATCGGCGAAGTCTTTGAAAGAAATTGAGCAGATCGTGATGCAAATTCAAAGTGAAACCGGCGCGGTAATGACGGCGATGGAAGAAGGGACGCAGCAGGTGATTGAGGGGACAAGATTGGCAGAACAGGCGAAGCGATCGCTTGAAGATATCATTCAAGTTACCAATCGCATTGACGTGTTAGTGCGATCGATTACGGCGGACACTGTGGAGCAGAACGAAACAGCTCGTTCGGTGGCCGCTGTGATGCAAGCTGTCGAGTTAACTGCTCAGGAAACGTCCCAAGAAGCGCAGCGAGTTTCCGGTGCTTTGCAAAATTTGGTAGGCGTTGCTCGCGACCTTTTGACATCGGTGGAAAGGTTCCGAGTAGAAACAGCAGAAAGACAATAATTGATTGTTTAATGCTTTTTTTACTTCCTGATTTACAAGCACCTTAGTGTGGCAATGATGGCAAACAAAAAGCAACCTCGCAGTCTTGAAACGATTGCGGGGATGCCAATCCAGCACCTAAATAAACTAGGAGTTGTACAGATGAACGATAACATAGTAGAGGTAATTCCTGGTATTTTTGGTGAAATTCAGCCGAATGGCTGTATTATCTCTACTTTAACCAAGTCTAGCAGGGGCTATGCCAACAAAAGACTTAAGATTGACGGTGAATGGAAAACGTTTACAGTTCACCGTTTAGTATTAGAAAATATCTTAGGTCGTCCGATTAGATCAGAATACTTTTCTTGTCATACTTGCGATGTCCGTAACTGCATTAATCCCAACCATTTATGGGAAGGTTCTAGGCTGGAAAATTCTCAAGATAGGTTTAGAAAAGGACGGGTTAAAGATGTAGGAAGCACATCTGCTCCTAAACCTCAAAAAGTACCGCGAGGCATAGAAGTAATTCCCGGCATTCGGGCCGAAATACAGCCAAATGGCTGCATGATTTGTATCCTGGCTAAAAGAAGTGATGGTTACGCCATTAAGGGTACTAAAATTAATGGCAAAACTAAAAGTTTCTACGCTCACAGACTGGTACTGGAAAACAAACTGGGACGATCGATCAAACCGGGTTATTTTGCCTGTCACAGTTGCGACGATCGCGGTTGTGTCAACCCCGATCATTTGTGGGAAGGAACTCCCGCCGATAACTCCCGCGATTCTATAGAAAAAAACCGCTTTCCTTTCGTTCCCGGCAATATAAATCCTAACCGCAAGCTAAAACCCGAACAGGTGCAGCAGATTCGCTATCTTTTAGGTGAGGGGATATCGAAAAGAGAAATAGCCAGGACATTTGCCATATCTCGCAGTCAGATTATTCTCTTGTCAAGGGGACAGATTTACAAAGACATTCTCTAAGACTCCTAAAATAGACAAAATACAATAACGCTTAAAATCAGGAATAAAACTATGCTGCCGGAGCAACAACAGAGGATCATGGGCTACTTTATTGAGGAGGCAAAAGACCACCTCAATACGATCGAACAAGGCTTGCTCAACCTACAAGCGACGATCGAAGACCCAGAACTGGTTAACGAAGTATTTAGGGCTGCTCACTCTGTCAAAGGAGGAGCCGCAATGCTTGGCCTGACTAGCATTCAGCAAACATCTCACCGACTAGAAGATAGTTTTAAAATTTTAAAAGAGTGCAGCGTTAAAGTAGACCAACAGCTAGAGTCGCTGTTTTTGCGAATTTTTGACACGTTACAAGGGCTGTTAGAGCAACTGTCGGGGCCTTTTGGGCTGACAGAGGAATTGGGAGAGCAGATGGTTCGAGAATTAGAACCTGTATTTGAAGAACTCAACGGGCACTTGGGGGGACTCGTCGGACACTGCGCTAACGATTCAGACGAAAGCAGCCCGCTGCCAATACCACAAACAGTTATGGCCCGAATGGGAGCCGGGACGTTTAACTCATCGATGAGTTTTGCGGACTCGGATTCAGCTTACGCATCCGATCTCACAGAAACGGAAGAAACCGCGCTGCATCTGGTATTTGACTCGGATGTGCCGGCGAGGATGCGGGAAATGCTGCAAGAGTTCAAACAGCCTGAGGGTTCTGACAGCAGGCGACAACTTAGGAATATTTGTCGGAACTTGAAAATGGCGGGGGAGGAATTTGAACTGCCCGAGTGGATAGAATTGATCGCTGTGGTAGAAAAGGCGATCGCCAACTCAGAAAATACCTACCGCACCTTAGCCCCAACGGTCATCAAAGACATCAAACAAGCCCAAGAACAGGTACTTTTGGGTCAATCTGGGTCGATCGCACCCAGCGCCAAACTTCTGGCGCTGGTGCCGACGGTTGTGGTTCCGGAAACAGATTTTGAAGACTTGCTGGCATTCGCTCAACCGGGTACGTTGGGTTCAAATGCGGTCTCTGTTGAAGATGCGGCCTGGGATCTGGCTTTGGGCGGCGATTCCCCGGATGGATCGAACAAGTTGCTGCCAACAATTTCTGGGCTGAGCATAGACGAGCTGTTCGAGCAACTCGACGGCGACGAAAGTGACGATTACGCCGGAGGTCTATCGCCGTTGGACAATTCCCCAGGGTTCGGAGAATCAGATGTAGAGACAGGTTCTTTTAGAATCTCGACGCGCACGGGCCCGGAAGTGGGGGCGGCCGAACTCAACACTTTAGCAGACTTGTTTGAAGGCGAATCTCCAGATCTCGACGGCGCTTGGGAAGAAGAAGATGATCTGGACTACGTACAATCTGCTTCTAGGATGCCGACGGGGGGAATCATGGAATTAGATGATGATGACAATTCCGGCGATTTTACTGATTTGTTGTTTGACGAATACGGTGAGGAAAATTCGGAAACGAATGCGAGGACTCCTTTAGAGGATCTCACGAGTTTGTTTGGGGACGATTTGCTGTTTGGAGGTGAGGCTGATGGTTCGGCGGTGGCAGCCGATCGCGAAAATGCGGGTTTAAAGCAGCCGCCAACTCGCAAACAGCTTGAAACAAACAGGCAGGGTTTGGATCGGGGAGAGGGCAGGGTCGGCATTACCAGGAGGCAAGCTGATGAAGATGCTCTCGGTACGCTTTTGGACGAAGTGGCGGCCCAAACTTCTGTTGTGACGGCAGATGCTGATTTGGATAACTTGTTCGGCAATTTAGGTTCATCTGAGGAAGCGGCTGTGCCGGCAGTCTCCGAGGAGTATGCTCTCAACCCTGATGCTTTCGACGCAGAATTTTCGGATCTACTAGCAGGTGGTGGCAATGATTCAGGGGATGCAGAAAAACCGACTGTAGCCGAAATAGATGATTTCGAGTTGCTCTCTGGGGTGGAGGAAGACTCGGATTTCAGCGAGCTGTTGAGCATTACTTCTGATTTCCTTTCTTCTGAAGGTGAAGCTGGGGAGAGCAGGGGCGATCGATCTTTAGCTACTGGCAGCACACCAAATGAGGAAAGTGGCAGCGTTTTTAATATGACATCAAATTCTGATTCTGATTCTGATTTAGATATTTCTGCGGATGGAGATTGGCTAGAAGATGCTTTTGGCCTGGAAGACGAGTCTGTGCAATCGACCAACCTGGATCTGGAGGATACCGATTTAGATGCGCTGTTTGGGGAGATTACGTCGGACTCGATTTCTGAGGATGAGGAGACTGGGCGCGATCGGCAGGCGGTTCATTCCCAAGAAGCGGCGAATTTGGCAGATCTGTTCGGTTCTGTACCTACGGGTACTGAGTATGACGGGGAAGCTTCGCCAGAAGTCGATGGGGATTGGTTGAATTTAAATGGAGATTCTCAATTGCCCAGTGCTGGTACGGCAGCGGATGAGGGGGACTTGGCGAGTTTGTTCTCGGACTCGGAGGCTACTGTTTCGGAGGCAGGCTTGACAGATTTGGCAGCGGCTGAATTGGGGCTATTGTCCGATCGTCCTGATGCGGAAATTGCCAGTGTCGAGTCTGATGAGGGTACTTTCGATTTGTTGGAGGATATGTTTGGCGAAGCGCCTCCACCGTCGGTGGATGCCGAAGCTGGTTTTGATTTGCAGGAGTTGTCGGCCGAAGTTCCTGAGAGTTTGTTCGATCGAGCCCAAACAGATGCGGCAAGTGAATCCGACGAGGAGGAAGATGATTTGTTTGGCGCGCTGGAAACGGATTTTGCGGCTGGCGATTTAGAGGTGATGTCGTCAGAATCTCTCGATGATATGTTTGAGGGCGATGCTGATTTGCTAGCAGCTCTGGAAACCGGGGCGACTCTCAACACCGAAGAGTTGGATGCTTTTGATGATTTGTTGGATTCGCTAGATGCTGGGCCTCTGGTGACTTCGGAACTGACGGGCTTTGGCGACGAAGAAGAAGAATTGAGCGAAGCCGATGCAGCACAGTTGGAAGATGAGTCGCTGGCGGACTTTTTTAGCGACATTCAATCAGGTACTGAGGATTCCGAAGGCAATTTTGACGATTTAGAAGCGCTGTTAATCGCAGGCGGTGCTGGGGTCGCAATGGCAGCCTCTGGGGGTGCAAATCCGAGTCCGGTAACGACGGAAGTTTTCTCCGATCTTGAAGATCTGCTGAGCGAGAGCGCAACTATGCCGGAAATTCCAGCACCGGCGAAAACTGCCCGCAAAGCACCACCCGCTCCTGCTGCGGAGAGCGACGACGAATTTGGCGACTTAGAAAAACTGCTGGAAGATCCAAAGGACAGCGGCCGTCAAAGCGAAACCAATATCGGACAGTCGTCGGTCAATAACAGACCCAGGCGGAATGCCCGCGCGGGCGGGTTCGGCGACCAAACCATGCGCGTACCGGTCAAGCAACTGGACAACCTCAGCAACTTGATGGGGGAACTGGTAGTCAACCGCAACAGTTTGGAGCAAGACCAAGAACGGATGCGGCAGTTTTTGGACAATTTGCTGCACCAAGTGACGCTGCTGAGCGATGTCAGCCAACGGACTCAGGATTTCTACGAGCGGAGTCTTTTGGAGATTGCTTTGCTGGCAAACCGCCAGGGACATCGATCGGCATGGCGCACCGAAGAGTCGTCCCACCAACGCGAAAGCGCTTGGAGACCAGAGGAAATGGACAGGTTTACTCCTTTCCACAGTTTGGCTCAGGAGATTATCGAGCTGATCGTGCGGGTGCGGGAGTCGGCGGCGGACATTGAGTTTTTGGTGGATGAGGCGGATCAGGTGACTCGCCAATTGCGCCAAGTCACGACTCAACTGCAAGAAGGTTTGACTCGCGCCCGGATGAAGCCGTTTGCGGAGACGACGGACAGGCTGTTCCGGGCGGTGCGGGAAATTGGGATTAAGTGCGGGAAGCAGGCTCAGTTGCAGGTTGAGGGTAAGGATATTTTGATCGACAAGATGATTGTGGATCAACTTTATGACCCGATGACTCACTTGGTGAACAATGCGATTACCCACGGAATCGAAGCGCCGGAGGTGCGTTTGGCGGCCGGGAAGCCTGCGATGGGCAGGATTACGATTCGGGCTTTCCACCAAGGGAATCAAACGGTGGTTTCGGTTTCTGACGATGGGGCGGGAATTGACCCGCAAAAGGTGAAGGCGAAGGCGATCAAGCAGAATTTGTTGACGGCGGCTCAGGCTCAGAGGATGTCTCGCTCGGAAGTTTACAATTTGCTGTTTATGCCCGGTTTCAGCACTCAGGAACAGGCGACGGAGTACGCCGGCCGGGGGGTCGGTATGAACGTCGTGGAGACCTCCTTGCACGAAATTCGGGGGACTGTGGGGATTGATTCGACGATCGGCAAAGGCACTGTATTTACCATCCGTTTACCTCTGGTGTTGAGTATTTCTAAGGCTCTGACTTGCATTAGCGATCGAGCTCGGATTGCTTTCCCGATGGACGGGGTGGAGGACATGATCGATGTACCTCGCGATCAGGTGACGACTGGGGCAGACGGTTTGCCTTGCATTGAGTGGCGGGGTTCGATTTTGCCGTTCCGCCCGCTGCGGGATTTGCTGGGTTACAACCGCCATTTGGGCCGGGGCAGTGTTTACGGGTTTAATACTGACGATGACATGATTTCGGTGATCGTGCTGCGCTCTGCTGGGAATTTCTTGGCGGTGCAGGTGGATCAGGTTTCGACGGAACAGGAAATCGTGATCAAGCAGTTGGAGGGGCCTGTGCCGAAGCCGATCGGGATTGCGGGTGCTACGGTACTCGGGGACGGCAAAATTGTGGCGATTGCCGATGTTCTGGAATTGATTGATTTGGCTACTGGCAGGCTGCGGAAGGAAGCTGGCGGTACGCTTTGGGATGAAAGTGGCGATCGGGCTGCTGCGGAGGCTGCTGAGGAGAAGACTGAGCCAACTGTGCTGATTGTGGACGATTCGATTACAGTGCGATCGCTCTTGTCGATTACTTTTGAAAAAGCTGGCTACCGTGTTGAAGAAGCTCGCGACGGTAAGGAAGCTTGGGAAAAGATGAAATCCGGTCTGCCTTGCGATATCGTGTTCTGCGATATCGAGATGCCGAGAATGGATGGTTTAGAACTGCTTTCTCGGATGCAGAAGGATGCGGTTTTGTGCGAATTGCCGATCGCGATGCTAACGTCTCGCGGTGCTGACAGACACCGCCAAATGGCTTACAGTTTGGGCGCAAAAGGCTATTTCACTAAGCCTTATTTGGAGGAACAGTTGATGGATGCTGCTGCTCGGATGTTGAAGGGTGAAGTTGTCGGTGCTCCGGTTGTTGTTTAATTCATCTGCGTTTATCTGCGTTTATTTGCCTATATCTGCGGTTGAAAAAGAGCAATTTTGCAACCGCAGATGAAAATGGATGAACGCGGATTAACGCAGATAATATCTAATTCATCTGCGTTCATCTGCGTTTATCTGCCTATATCTGCGGTTGAAAAAGAGCAATTTTGCAACCGCCGATAAAAAAGATACAAATCCAGCAAAAAGTTTTGAACGTGACTGCTGGTGGTTTAAATTAATTAACAAGTGGATGATGAATGATGAATAAACGATTATTTTTGAAAGCTGGTATAGCAACAGTCAGCATGGCATGGTTATCGTCCTGTTTGCCGGGGAAGTCAGATGTTATGGCGGCTGGTAATGGTATTTTTGAAGTTACTAAAACTGAGGAAGAGTGGCGCAAGCTTTTGACTCCGGCACAGTTTAATGTGTTGCGAAAACACGCTACTGAACGCTCTCATACTAGCATTCTCGACAAGCAATACGGTTCGGGAATTTATGCGTGTGCTGGGTGTAATTTGCCAGTTTTTGCGTCGCAAACTAAATTTGATAGCGGTACTGGTTGGCCAAGTTTTTACGATCCGATCAAAGGGGCGATCGCCACATCGATCGATAATTCGCTGTTTGGGACTAGAATTGAGGTACATTGCCGTCGCTGTGGCGGGCATTTGGGTCATGTATTTGATGACGGCCCTGCACCTACTGGCAAACGTTACTGCATGAATGGTGTTGCGATGAAGTTTATTGCTGGCTGAGGTTCTTTCACGGGTAATTCTGTGGTGTGAAATCCGATAATCATCCGCGCGCCAAATCGCAGGTGCACTCCTGATTCGCGCGGATGGTATAGTGGTTTGTGGGACGTGAGGGCGATCGAGGTTATGAATGGACGCTGAAGAACTTTTAGAAAGATATGCCAAAGGCGAACGACAATTTCATTCAGCTATGCTCAGAGGTGTAGACCTCAAAGGTGCAGACTTAAGTGGGATAGACTTAAGCTCTGCAAACTTGACAGCAGCAGAGTTGAATGAGGCCAACTTAACGAAAGCAACGCTTAATAGTACAAACCTCACGAAGGCATCTTTGAAAGGTGCGAATTTGAGCGGGTTAGTACAAGCTCAATCTGCAAACTTCACTGATGCAGATTTGTGCGGTGCTAATTTGAGTAAAGCCAATTTAAATTATGCTAATTTTAGTAATGCGAACTTGAATGAAGCAATCCTAAGTGATGCCCAACTAGCTGGTGTAAAATTTATTGAAGCATCCTTGATTGAAGTGTGTTTGAGCAGAGCTAAACTCAACAGTGCAAACCTGACTCAGGCAAACTTGACTGAAGCAGACTTAAGTCGGGCAGATATAACTAGCATAAAAATCAAAGATACCAATCTTCAGGGAGCCAAGCTGCGCGGTGTCAATTTGTCTAGCTATGATTTGTCGGGTATCAATCTAGCAAAGGCGGATTTAGCTGGAGCCGAATTGATAAAAGTAAATCTAAGAAACGCTTGTTTGCGGGGTGCAATTTTAGAGAGAACGGGTCTTCAAGGAGCTAATTTGATCCGAGCAAATCTGGAGGGTGCTAAGCTTAAGAGAGCAGATTTGACTGATGCCAATACTTATGGTATGAACATCAAGGATGCAGACTTAACTGGTACAATCATGCCTGATGGAGAATTTTACAAACCAGAAACCAATCAACAAGAATCTCAAACAGGAACATCTATGACGCGCAAAATTATTCGTACTGACAAAGCACCCGCACCTGTGGGCCCTTACAATCAAGCGATCGCCGCAACGGGCACTATGCTGTTTGTAGCTGGCCAAATTGCGATCGACACTAGACTAAACGATATCGTCTACACCGACGACGTGGCCAAGCAAACCGAACAAGTGATGGCAAATCTCGAAGCCATTCTCACAGAAGCCGGCGCTACTTGGTTGGATGTCGTGAAAACTACGGTTTTTCTCAAAAATATGAATGATTTTGCCGCTGTCAATGCGGTTTATGGGAAATATTTTGATGAGAAAACTGCACCGGCACGGGCTTGTGTGGAAGTTGCTCGTTTGCCGAAGGATGTGTTGGTAGAGATTGATTGTATTGCTGTTATTTGATTATTAGGACTCGATCTTCCGAATTCTTGCCCCCTACTTCCCCGTGAGACAAATTAGGTACGTTGTTGCGCTTCAGCGCTCTTTATAAATATTAGGAAAGAGCGCTGAAGCGCAACAACGTACCCTCAACTCAGATTGTTCTTAAGTCAACCGTATTAGGTTATACTATTTCTCAAAAATCTTGGTACAATAAAATTTTGGGCAAGAGTTAAGCAGAGGGTTGTTTATACTGACCATTTTGTAAGGTGCGTCGCTCGATCGATTGTCGATTTTTTTGAGGGATTTTTAATGGCGACGCACCCTACAGCTAAGCATACTTTATATTTTATTCAGTCCGCGGAGGCGGACTTCGTTTGTATAGTAGCGGTTTCAACCGCCAAACGATCGCAGATAGTTTTAAGTGCCGAGGGGAAAGTGCGCGACTGTATGAACTTCCACAGCCGATCGCACTTTTGTCGATCTGTCGCTGTCGCGCACCTACTCCCAAATCAATCTGAAACAATCAGATTTTATCTCAATTAGCAATTAGGAATTACTAATTACCAGTTACCAATCAGCAATTAGCAATTACTCCAAAAGCAATTACCAATTACCAACTGTCAACTATTTATTCAACGCTTCGCGGGCGGCTACCGCTTCATCGGGATGAATGTTCAAACGGGTCAAATTAATTCGACCTTTATTGTCAATTTCTCGCACTTTGACAATCACTTCATCATTCACAGCTAACTCGTCTTCCACTTTCCCAACACGGTAGTCCGCTAACTGGGAAATGTGAATCATTCCTTCTTTTCCTGGCAGAATTTCGACAAAAGCGCCGATCGGAATAATTCGAGTTACGCGGCCGACATACACGTCTCCAGCATTCAACTTCCGCGTCATGCCTTGGACAATATTGTAAGCCCGTTGAGCTTTTTCACTGTCGTTACCAGCAATTGTCACGGTTCCGTCGTCTTCGATGTCAATCTTGACACCAGTTTCTTCGGTGATGGCTTTGATAGTTTTACCACCAGGCCCAATTACCAAACCGATAAATTCGGGATCGATTTTCAGCGTTAGCAAACGCGGTGCAAACGGCGACATTTCCTTGCGGGGAGTGTCGATGGTTGCTAGCATTCTTTCTAAAATGTGCAGTCTCGCAGGTTTGGCTTGACGGATCGCATTTGCGATCGCATCTAAGGGCAAACCTTTGATTTTCATGTCCATTTGCAAAGCAGTAATTCCGGTGTCGGTACCGGCTACTTTGAAGTCCATGTCGCCTAAGAAGTCTTCAATTGCTTGAATGTCAGTCAAGATTCGGACTTCATCGCCTTCTTTGATTAATCCCATGGCCGCGCCGCTGACGGGTTGCGAAAGGGGAACGCCTGCATCCATTAACGCTAGCGTTGAGGCGCAAACTGAACCCATTGAGGTTGAACCGTCGGAGGAGAGGATTTCGGAAACTACGCGAATGACGTAGGGGAAATCTTCTTTGGATGG
This sequence comes from Microcoleus sp. PH2017_35_SFW_U_B, assembly GCF_020737865.1. NCBI lineage: Bacteria > Bacillati > Cyanobacteriota > Cyanophyceae > Oscillatoriales > Microcoleaceae > Microcoleus > Microcoleus sp. PH2017_35_SFW_U_B. The sequence continues at coordinate 30,233 of NZ_JAEQDE010000026.1, read as the reverse complement.
CAAAACTGGCAGCAAAGCGCGTTCTGCAAGGGCTCCGTGACCGATTTCTCGGCGTCCGGGCGATCGCATCGGTTTGGTTTCTCCCACGGAAAATGGGGGGAAATTGTAGTGATGCAGGTAGCGTTTGTCTTGCTGCGGGTGCAAGTCATCGGCTAAATCTTGCGCGTCTCCTGGAGTTCCCAGAGTTGCTGCGGACAAGACTTGGGTTAAGCCGCGATTGAACAGCGCACAGCCGTGTACTCGCGACGGCAGCACCCCTACACGACAAGAAACGGGTCGCACCTCGTCTAGCTTGCGGCCGTCTACACGGACGCCATCTTCGATGATTTGCTTCCGCATCATTTTCTTGGTAACGTCTTTGAAAACGTTGCCAATTGTCTTGCTGGTGGCTGCTAGTTTGATCGGATCGTCTTCGGCTAGTTCGGCGATCGCAGATTCGACTGCATTTGCCTTCACTTCGTCCAAAGCTGCATTCCGTATTGTTTTGTCTTTTTCAAATCTTGACAAAATGATGCGGATGGGTTCTTGGGCGCGATCGCGAATGAAGTTTTCGAGGGCGAAATCTTGCGGTGGGCGTTCCTCTACCACGAAATCGATGCCCAATTCTGCCATGATTTCGCGCTGGGCTTGAATCAAGTCACAGGTTGCTTCGTAGCCGAAGTCGATCGCCTCGATGATATCCTGTTCCGGCAATTGGTTGGCGCTGGCTTCCACCATGATTACTCCGTCTGGAGAACCGGCTACCACGAGATCCAATTCGCCTTCTTTGATTTCGCTATAGGTGGGATTGATGATGAAATCGTCCCCTACCAAACCAACTCGCACAGCCGCCATCGGCCCGTAAAACGGCATTTTCGCCAGCAGAATCGCGACGGAAGCGCCTGTCACTGCCAAAACGTCGGGGGGCACTTGTTCGTCCATCGACAGCGTTGTTGCGACAACTTGGATGTCATCTCGCAGCCAGCTAGGGAATAGCGGACGCAACGGGCGATCGATCAAACGCCCAGTCAAAGTAACTTTTTCTGGGGGACGCCCTTCCCGGCGCAAAAATCCACCGGGAATTTTACCGCCAGCGTAGAGTCTCTCTTCGTAATCCACCAACAGGGGCAGGAAATCAATTCCCTCTCTCCCCTGCGATCGAGTCGCTGTCACTAAAACCGCCGTGTCACCCGACTGAATCAAAACTGCACCGCCTGCTTGAGGCGCCAGTAAACCAATCTTCAGTCTAATATCCCGTCCATCAAAAGATATTGACTTGTCTATCTCTACCATGTAGCACTGCTTCCTTATCTACCACATTCTTTCTCTGTCGGGATCGTAACATTACCACAGGATGTTTGAGAGGAACCAGCCAAAAGAGAGAGATAATCGGCGGGCGATCGACTGTCAGTGTCTTGATTGTAAGCATTTATACTCTTTAATTTTTTTTCATGTTCTCCAGTCGATTCTCCGGTCGATCGCCCGCCAAACACATTCCATAGATGGTACTATGAATTTTCGATTGGGAAATTTGGATCAATTAGGTCAACCGCAGATGTCAGGCAGATAAACACAGATTAACGCAGATAATTTCAAGATATTTCGGATTTTTTGCAAGAGTTATATTATTCACAAATCAAACAGGACTGCTGTAGCAAGTCTCGCAATTAAATAAAAATATTAGGATTTAAAAATGGCAATTTTACACGGCAGTTGGCTACTGGAAAAAGAAAAAAGTGGCTTATTTATTTGGGGAGAAACTTGGCGGAAAGTTGGGGCGATTGATACCGTTAAATCGGGGATGAGTCTACAGCATCCTTTGGCAATGACCGAATCTGAACTGAAGACTTTTCTAACTTCCTTGCAGCAGTCGGGCAAACTCAACTGGCAATTACCCGAAACCGCAGATATTCAGGAGAAAAGCAAGAAGACTAGACGATCGCCCAAAACGACCACCGCAGCCATTCCTACGGAAAATTTATCGATTCAGAGGCAAGTTCGGGCGATCGCACTTCCCACCCAAATCTCCGCAGACAACGCCACACTAATCCCGCAGCACTCAGCAGCAGCACTTGAAGAACCAACAAAAATCGAGGAAATTTACCTTTATCCTTGGCAAGTAGAAGGTTATTTACTCAACCCTCAAGCAGCTTTTGTTTTCTTGCAATCACTGCCACTCAATAGCACAGAACTAGACTCTTTTGTCGGATCGGATTTGCGTTTTTGGTCTCATATTGCTAGGTGGAGTTTGGATTTGTTGGCGAGGTGCAAATTTTTGCCAGCATTAGAACCACAACCTGACGGTTCTGCTATTGCTAAATGGCAACCTTTGTTAGATAGTTCTACAGATACACTCCGCCTCGCTACTTTTTCCAAGCAAATGCCGGCGGCTTGTCGAATATATCAGAAGAAGGAAGAAGGAAGAGGGGAGAAGGAAGAAGGAAGAAAGGAAGCAGAAATCGGGGAATGGGCTTTGGCGGTGGATTTGCCGGTGGGGGCGGAGGATTTGGTGTTGGGGTTTTTGAGTAGTGTTGTAGATTGTGAAGTGCGATCGTCTGCGAGGGCTGCGCTAACGGCTGCTGGCTCAACTTTAGATATCAAAACAGTTTCCCCAACCCGCGAATGGTTGCAAGCTTTGCAGCAGGAATCTGGGATTGTGCGCGCCGAATCAGCAGCTTTGGAAAAGTTGGCAACCAAGCTGACTGCTTGGGCTGCACCGCTGCAAAATCAACTATCTCAACAAAATCAATTTCACACTTGTTTTCAACTACTACCGCCGTCTCCAGGCAAAGTTAACTGGAGTTTAAATTATTGCTTGCAAGCAGTAGATGAAACCGATTTTTTGGTAGATGCGACAACTGTTTGGAACAACTCTGTCGAACGTTTAAATTATGCGGGGCGGACAATTGAATTGCCTCAAGAAACTTTGCTCAGTGGCTTGGGTTTAGCCTCGAAACTTTATCCGTTAATTGAGCCGAGTTTGCAAGCACAACGACCGCAATCTTGTCAACTAAATCCGCTGCAAGCTTACGAGTTTATTAAGTCTGTGGCTTGGCGGTTTGCTGATAGCGGGTTGGGCGTGGTTTTGCCGCCGAGTTTGACAAAGGCTGATGGTTGGGCGAGTCGTTTGGGTTTGAGTATTAAGGCGGAAAAAACCCCCCCCAACCCCCCCTTAGTAAGGGGGGGAGTAGGAGAAACTAACCCCCCCTTAGTAAGGGGGGGCAAGGGGGGGTTGGGCTTGCAAAGTCTGTTAAGTTTTAAGTGGGAATTGACGATCGGCGGACAGCGCATTTCTAAGGCAGAATTTGACAACTTGATCGCGTTGAATTCGCCTTTGGTGGAAATTAACGGCGAGTGGGTGGAGTTGCGCGCAACCGATGTCAGGGCGGCTCAAAGTTTCTTTGCTAGTCGCAAAGAGCAAATGACTCTTTCCTTGGAAGATGCTTTGCGGTTGGCTTCGGGCGATTCCCAGATGATTGAAAAGTTGCCGGTGGTGAATTTTGAAGCAACTGGTCAACTTCAGGAATTGTTGAATACTTTGAGCGATAATCAGGCCGTAAGTGCGATCGCAACTCCAGCCACTTTCCGAGGACAATTGCGGCCTTATCAAGCGCTAGGGGCGGGCTGGTTAGCATTTTTAGAACGCTGGGGTTTAGGTGCTTGTCTCGCGGACGATATGGGTTGCGGCAAAACGATTCAGCTAATTGCTTTTCTCCTGCATTTGCAAGAACAGGATGCCCTAAAAACCCCGACTTTACTGGTTTGTCCGACATCAGTGTTAGGGAATTGGGAACGCGAAGTCAAGAAGTTTGGCCCGACGTTGAAAGTGTTACTCCATTATGGAGATCAACGCGCTAAAGGTAAAGCATTTGCGGCCGCAATTAAGGGAAAAGATTTAATAGTTACCAGTTATTCTCTGGTGTTTCGCGATGCTAAGGAAATTCAAAGCACTAAATGGCAGGGATTGGTTTTAGATGAAGCGCAAAACATTAAGAATTCTGAGGCGAAGCAGTCGCAGGCGGTGCGGCAAATCGAGGCATCTTTTAGAATTGCGCTGACGGGAACTCCGGTGGAAAATAGATTGCAAGAATTGTGGTCAATTTTAGAGTTTCTCAATCCCGGCTATTTGGGGCCGCGCAATTTCTTTCAGCGCCGGTTTGCAATTCCGATCGAGAAATATGGAGATAGAGAATCATTGCATACTTTGCGATCGCTCGTGCGGCCTTTCATCCTCCGCCGCCTGAAAACTGACAAAGAAATCATCCAAGATTTGCCGGAAAAACAGGAGATGACTGTATTTTGCAGTCTGGCGTCAGGACAGGCGGCACTATATCAGAAAATTGTCGAAGAGTCGATCGCTAATTTAGAATCAGCCGAAGGCATTCAGCGCCGAGGCATGATTCTGGCTTTGCTGGTAAAACTGAAGCAACTTTGCAACCACCCTGCCCTTGTGAAAGCAGAAGGTAAGCCGAAGGAATTGAGCATTAACAGCCAAGAATCGGGAAAATTGCAGCGGTTGGTGGAAATGTTGGAAGAGGTTGTCGCCCAGGGCGATCGGGCTTTGATTTTCACTCAATTTGCTGAATGGGGAAAACTCCTGAAACCGCATCTGGAAAAGCATTTAGGGCGAGAGGTTTTGTTTTTGTACGGCGGCATTAAGCAGCAGCAGCGGGAAGAAATGATCGATCGCTTCCAGCACGATCCGCAAGGCCCGCCGATTATGATATTATCCTTAAAAGCGGGCGGTACTGGCTTAAATTTAACCAGAGCAACCCACGTTTTCCACTACGATAGATGGTGGAATCCCGCAGTAGAAAATCAGGCAACTGACCGCGTATTTCGGATCGGTCAAACGAGAAATGTGCAAGTTCACAAATTTGTCTGTACTGGTACTTTAGAGGAGAAAATTCACGATATGATCGAAAGTAAAAAAGCTCTCGCCGAACAAGTAGTCAGCGCGGGCGAAAACTGGCTGACTGAACTCGATACTGACCAACTTCGCAATTTACTAATTCTCGATCGCAATGCTATTATAGAAACAGAAGAAGAATAATTTTTAGGGTTCGTAGTGAGGACTTCAGTCCTTCTTAAATGCGGACTAAAGTCCTCACTACAAACCTTCTTCTTTCTTCTTCCTTCTTCCTTTTTGAATGCGGACTAAAGTCCTGACTACAAACCTTCTTATTTCTTTTTTTCCTTATTTTTGCGGACTAAAGTCCTCACTACAAACCTTCTTCTTCCTTCTTCCTTCTTCCTCCTTCCTTCTTCCTTCTTCCTTCTTCCTTCTTCCTTCCGCTTATGATTGACAGAGAATGGTGGACACAACAATGGCTCGATTTAATCAATACCTACCGCTTCAAAAAGCGATTAGAACGCGGATGGCAATATGCGCGGGAAGGCAAAGTTCTCAGCATTAAATTTCCCAACCAAGAAGTAATTGCCATAGTTCAAGGAACTGATCCTAAACCCTATCAAGTTTCTTTAGGACTCGATACTTTAACCGATGAAGATTGGGATTACGTGATTGAAAATATGTCGCAAAGAGCGGTTTTTTCAGCTAAACTATTAGCTGGAGAAATGCCTCACAATATTGAAGATGTATTTGCGGCGGCCGGAAAAACCCTATTTCCGTTAAGTTTGTCAGATATTCGATCGCGCTGTAGCTGTCCTGACCCGAAAAATCCTTGCAAACACATCAGTGCAGTATACTACTTATTGGGCGATCGCTTCGGCGAAGACCCCTTCGTACTGTTTCAACTGCGCGGTAGAACCAAAGAGCAAATTTTAACCGCACTCCGCCAGAGACGCGGTACCCAAGCAGAGGAAAATTCCCAGCTAAACACCTATGACAATTCCCCCGCCGCGAATGCTAAAGTGCCAAAGGTCGATCGCTTTTGGGAATACAACCAACAGCTAGAATCATCTTTAGTCGTGATTGTGCCACCGCCCAGCAGCGAAACCGTATTAGATATTTTAGGCCCCATTCCCCTGGCAACCGACGCCAAACTGACAACTACCAAATCCTCCCCCGCATCAGACGGCATCAAACAGCATTTGAGCAAAATCTACCAAACAGTTAGCCAGCAAGCAGTTTTAGCCGCACTGAAACGAAGTGAAGCAGACTAAAAGATTATTCTTTCTTTGTTTCTGGGAATTACGCAAAGTCTAAGAAACCGGTTTCTGAGAAAATATCTGCTGGGTAGCAAAACATTTCGAGAGAAACCGGGTTTCTTTTAATTATGCAAAGTCTCAGAAACCGGGTTTCTGAGAAAATATCTATTGGATGGCAAAACATTTCTAGAGCAACGGGCTTTCGGCTAACTATCCATCAGGTTAAGAAACCCGACTCTAATATCAAATTCAAAACAATAATAGAACTAATTGCGTTTAACAGAAGGCGGATTGGTGAAACGCAACCAAGTTGCTAAAGTAGCTACGGCGAAAACTGAAGCCAAGCCGAACGTCAAGAAAGTTTCAAAGGCTGACATAATACTGTTCCTCTTTATTTGAGCGATCGAGTAAATCTTTTCCTTTTTCTTTATATCAGCCTCAATCAATTTCTTCAACCTGTCCGGACATAAAGTATTTACTACTTTACAATGTAAAATATTTCTTTACAAAAAGTTACAGTCTTCCCAGATTACTCATAATATCGAGCAATTCCTGAGGCCGTTCAATCAAAAAATCGGGATTGTGTGCAGCCAAAACTTCCTGAGAATTAAAACCCCAACTTACCGAAATTACCTTAATACCAGTTTTTCTAGCAGCATCTATATCTCGGATTTCATCTCCTACATACACGACTTCTTCAGGATTTATATGCTCTTTTTTCAGCCATTTATTAATAACTTTATGTTTGCCAAAAGTTGAACCCGAGTAAATAAAGCTGAAAGTGTTTTGCAACCCGTTGATTTCTAGCAAGGCTAAGACATTCTCTTGGGAATTAGAGGTGATAATCCCCAATTGAAAGCCAAGGTTTTTTAACTCTAGCAAAACTTCTTTAATTCCCGCAAATAATTCAATTTTAGGAATTTCACTGCGTAACTCTGCTTTCAATTTTCTAATCAGCAGCGGGAATTTGAAGATAGAAATGCCAGAATACCGGAGGATTTGCCAAGAAGTTAAGTTGCTTAATTGAGCGAGTTCATCTTTTGTCGCAGACTTAAAGCCGAATTCTGCTGACAAACGGTTGGTGATGTTCAGAAGAATATCGATTGTATCTGCTAAAGTACCGTCAAAATCAAAAATAATTACTTTGGTCATTGGGGAAGATTAAATCACGAGGGGGAAATCTCTTCTATATTACTCATTGCCTTTTGATTGTTAACGCAAAAAAAAGATAGCAACGGCGGGAATCGCACCCGCATCTCCCGGTATACTCCAGGGAATTCTACCATTTAAACTACGTTGCTGGTGGCAGCGAACCGAATCAAACGGTTGTCTCTCGCCTTGACAAAATCAATCCCAAATCGAAAATCTAAAATCCTCTCTTCCCCCGAATTTATCCGTGGGGTCGCCTCTAAAATCTAAAATCTAAAATCTAAAATCGATTGACGGGGCGATCGCTCTACCACTGAGCTACGCTGCCCCATTGCATTATACATTTTAAATGCAACTATTTGAGAATTGCCAAGCTGACAAACTCTAGACATAAATAACTATCAAGTAGGGTGTGTCAGTTGCGATAATTGTTATTTCCTGCCAACCATCTCAAAACTGACGCACCATTTTTTCTTGGTAGGTTCGTTTGCAGACATCGATTTTAAAAGAAGGAAGTTCGGCAACGAGCAATGTACGGGATGTAACGGATGTCAGAAAGAAGGAAAAAAAGACTGAAACTACTGACAACTATCAACTATCAACTGTCAACTGACTATTAATTTGATTTGCTTTCGCATTCCGCCGCAACATTTCGGGTTTAATTCGCCGCAGCGCCGAAGCTGTAAATCGGCGGTTCCATTCTTCATCGGAAATCTCCGCTAATTCTGCAAGTGTCGGTGCTATGTTTTCAGGATAAGGCTCAAATTCTGCAACATCCGTTGGTTTGGCAAATCGCTGATTCCAGGGACAAACATCTTGACAAATGTCGCAACCTGCTACCCAACCTTGTAAATTAGATGCAATTTCGTCGGGCAGTTTTTCGGCTCGATTCTCGATCGTATGATAAGCTATGCACCGATCGGCATTCACGACAAAAGGCTCAGTAATTGCTTTCGTCGGACACGCCTCGATGCAGCGAGTGCAGGTACCGCAATGTTCGGTGTGTGGCGCATCCGGCTCTAACTCGATATTAGTCAAAATTTCGCCCAAAAACACCCAAGAACCGTATTCTCGCGAAATTACATTACCATTTTTAGCCATCCAGCCAATCCCCGCCCGCTGCGCCCACACTTTATCCTGAACCGGCCCGGTATCAGCATAATACCGTGCTTCAATTCCTTCGCCTTGCGATCGCACCCAATTTGCTAACAGCTTCAGTTTTTTGTGCAAAATTTTGTGGTAATCCCGCCCCCAGCCGTAGCGAGAGATTTTAGCATACTCTCTGACTGCATCGTCCCCCCCCTCCAACGGGGGATTCTCGGGGCGTTGGTGAGGCGTGTAGTAATTGAGGGCGACACATATTAATGACTGCACATCTGGCACGAGCGATCGAATATCCAGCCGTTTCGGGTTAGCCATCCATGCCATATCCGCCTGATAACCCTTGTCCAGCCAAGCCTGCAATCTTTGTTTTTCTCGATCGACATCTGCGTCTGCTGAGGCGATCCCGACTTTGTGAAATCCCAACTCTAGGCCTTTTTGCTTAATGCGATCGCTATTAATTGTTATTTTCATCGGATAAAAAACCATATCACAAAATGGGCTATAAGTCTATTAATATTTAGACTGATTTTACGACAGAATTCATAATACTTTCACAATCTTTATATTTATAAATTTGAACTGTAATTTGTCAAAAACGTTACATAATTTTAATTAAGGGAGAATTCGATTCGCACATCTCAAGTACGGAAATCAAACCTACAGCGAATCCCACAGTATAAACATGGCAGTTAGCATTCAATCAGCTCAATCTATTTTCTCGAACACCGAGATTGCTAGTGCTGTTCCGGCCACCACGGACTCGTTCTACAAACTCAGCGTTGAAGACCAACTCGCACTGCTCTGGTATGCTTACACCGAAATGGGCATTTCCATTACCGCAGCCGCCCCGGGAGTAGCCAGCATGGCGCTGGTTGAAGGCGTCCTGGGCGAAATCAAACAGATGTCGCCGGCTGCTCAAAGCAAAACCATGTTTGACCTAGCCAGCAACGCCGACACCACCATCGGCCGGATTTACACTTCATTACGCGTCAATACTAAACTCGGTTTCTGGTACGAGTTGGGACAGTTGATGAAACAGGGCGCTGTCGCTCCCATCCCTGCTGGCTATCAAATGTCTCCCGAAGCAACCCAAGTCCTTGAAACCATCAAGAAGCTCGATCCGGGTCAACAAATTACTGTACTTCGCAACACCGTAGTTCACATGGGCTACGATCCCGATTTCAGCCAAGAATACGGCAAACGCTCTGCTCCTCGCAGCACTCCAACCGCTGTAGCAGAGCGGGTGAAAACCCAGATTGAGGGTATCAGCGAGCAAACTGTGCTCAGCTACATCGACAACATGAACGCCTTCGACTTCACCCCAGCCGTCGGTTTATTTGCTGAAGACGGTGCTCTCCAACCGCCTTTCCAAAAGCCGATCGTCGGTCGCGAAGCTATCCTCAACTATATGCGGGAAGAGTGCATCGGCCTGAAAATGCTGCCCGAGCGAGGTGTGTCGGAGCCTGCTGAAGATGGCTACCGCCAAGTCAAAGTCACGGGTAAAGTCGAAACTCCTTGGTTCGGCGCCAATGTGGGTATGAACATCGCGTGGCGGTTTATGCTCGATCCTCAAGGTCAAATTTTCTTTGTGGCGATCGACTTGTTGGCTTCTCCTAAGGAATTGATGAATTTGATGCGCAAATAGCATCTTCTTGTTTAACAAAGACTCTACAGCAACCCAGATGCCACGAGGTGTCTGGGTTTAGTTGATTTGAGATTTGAGATTTTTCGATTTTTGATTTGAGATTTGAAGGATTCAAGGATTGGGAATGGCTGATGGCATAAGGGTTTGCGACTTGCCTACAGTTGCATTATTTTTGGTAACTGGTACAATTTCGGTCGATCGGCCTCAAAGCTCCAGGAGGCGCATAGCATTATTGATTTTTTTTAGATAAAATTTATGACCCTAGCTATATCTTTTGATGGATTTGCTGTGACCAAGAGAATGATTACATTAGATTCATTCATCTCCAATCATTTCTTATATGACCGCCACAACTCGACCTATTTTAACTCGCTCTATAAATATCGTCGGTCTCACAAAGCCTGCGCTAGAGCAATATTTTGAAACTTTTAACGCGGGCGATTTTGAAGCGACCGCTAATTTGTTTGCTGAGGACGGGGTTCTGCACGCGCCCTTTGAAGAGCCAATTATCGGCAAAAGCTCGATCGCCCGTTATCTAAAAACAGAAGCGCCAGGAATGCATCTCGAACCCCAGCAAAGTGCAAGCAAAATTTTAGAAGATGGCACAGTTGAAATTCAGGTCAGCGGCCGGGTGCAAACTCCCGCATTTGGTATTAATGTCGGATGGGTTTTTCTGCTCAATTTTCAGCAAGAAATTCTTTCTGTTACCGTCAAACTCTTAGCGTCTCCCCAAGAATTGCTGACTCTGCGACCTAAGAAATTCGGTTCTTAATATAGGAATTATCCAGGGAGTGAGGCACAAATTGGTAATTGGTAATTGCCAAGAAAGCGACCGCAATGAAATTGTTTTATAGTGAGGAATAACCTCATCTCCAGAGGGAGCATCCCAATGAATGCAAAAAAGCAATTTTTTTACAGTACTATCCCCGAAAAGCGAGTGTTGAATATATCGCTCTTCGGGGACAGCACTATAAAATCAAAACTGAGAGGCTCCCATCTATCTAAGCATAGCCAACGCTATAGAAAGCCGATTTTTTCAGTATTTATCAGCCCGCAACAGTACCTAGAGCAACCGCAGCCGACAGCTAAAACGTTGTTATGTTATACGATTTATAAAAAGTATTGGTACATAATTGTTGGGGATGAGTAAAACGAGGAGTTGTTTGCTTAACTCGCGATAGAGGTGCGTCGCTACTCTAAAAGTCGCTTTTCTTTACGGATTTTTAATAGCGACGCACCCTACAGCTACTGTTGCTTGTTTCTTCTTAATTCTTTCTTCTTCCTTCGGCTCTACAATCTTAGAGTCTGGTTAGAGAGGGACGAGATTGCAAGAAAAAGTGGCTGTCACCGCACGGTGCGACAGACAACCACTAGAATCAAAAACATTGTCAATCACTAATGACTAATGACTAATGACTAAACGGTGCGACAGACAACCACTAGAATCAAAAACATTGTCAATCACTAATGACTAATGACTAATGACTAATGACTAATTAAGATTTTTCCGGCAAACTCGCTTCCAACTTCAGACAGTTACGACCGTCTAATTGCAAAGTGTAGTCCACCCGATCCATAAGTCGGCTCATAATCAGCCAGCCATAGCCACTTTCTTGTTTAGCTTCCGGCCTCGGGGGACTGTAAGTATCCATTTCGTAACCTTTACCGTAATCCCAAATTTCTAAACCAATATCCCGATTTTTTAAATTCAAGCGAATTAAAACTGGCAGATTGGGTTGATCTTTGTGAGCATGGCGGATCACGTTAGAATAGGCTTCTGCTAACACCAAGCGCAAACGATTCGACTGACGCGGCCAATCGACGTGCTCTCCTAGCTCAACTTCCAAACTGCTCAGCAACCAATTTTCAACTATTGTTAAAAACCGCAAGTCGCTTGGCACATGAAGCTCAGTATTCATAAAAAAATCCCGTAAGTTTGAAAACCCTGTGTCTTCAGACCAGGTTTGACACTCGAGCGGGCTAAAGCCGCTGAGATTCTACTGACAGAATTAGACAAAGGGTGTGACCTAAATCTAATCTCGTTACGACCGTCAAGCGCCGTCTACTTAGTCACTCATCGTCAAGCGATAGTTACTAGCTAATGATTGTTGTTTCTAATGCTTTCAGAATCCATCACACTTGCCAAGACGCGGTACGCTCGACATCCTGCCATTATTAGCTCTTTTTGTGTTGCCTCTCACTCTTGCGTACTAAGTTGCAGGGATTTCTCCGATACTAGGATGTTTCAACACGTAGATGTTTTTGTTCTTACTCACAATCTAAATTGTATCATACTACGAAGAACACGGGGACTAAAGTCCTCCGCGTCGCTTTCCTAGGAAGGACTAAAGTCTCTGAGTTTCCCGCATCCCGTATTAGTTTTATGAAACATGACGCACCAAATTTATCTGGCGTTAATATTTGCCGCTACATAGAGGATACTCAATGGCGGGCGATCGATGCAATACAATTTTTTTGAAAGCCTCGATCGCAAAGCATCAGTTAAAAGTTAGGCATTTACCCCGCCCAAAAAACGGATACCGTGCCACTTACCACCGTCGTGGAGAGATCCAAATTTTAGAGGAAAGTTCAAGCTCCCGCGATTGAATGCGAGAGTCAAATCTCAAATCTCAAATCTCAAATCGACTGACGCGCTAGTTCTGTAACTTTTGCCGTTAGCGAAGCTTACAGAAGAGCATCGCCCGCGTTCTCTGTATTAATCTGTAGGCCCTCAACTGACGGCTGGAGTTTTTGAGACCCAAAGCCCCCGACTCTTCGTCGGCATGACTGACAGATTCAGAGAACCTCCAGAGAGAGTATGGTTTGGTCGTCTTCCTGAACGGGATTGTCAGCTCGGATGTAAGCCAACAAATTGTCCAAGTTGAAAGAACCAGGCTCTTGAATCAAAAGTTGCCAAAGCCCTTCTTGTTGTAGCATAGAACGGGTTTCTTCGCCCCCTGCGACCGCCTTAGTGGTCACGCTAGCTTCAGTAATCCCGTCACTTGTCAGCAGAAATACATCTCCTGACTTTAATTCGATCGCACCAGCTTTACCTTTCCAGACTGGCAATATCCCCAAGGGAATACCGCGAGCTTTGAGGAAATTCGGCTCTGCTGGCGTTGCACCGCTAGCTGCTTGAGCTTTCACCTCTGAGTTAGACCAAACGATCGGATAAATGTGACCAGCATTAGCAAAAGCCAGGTGTCCTGTTGACGGAGTGTAACGAGCTACAACCATTGTAATAAAATGGTTGTTGCCGATCAGATCGTCAGCCATACTGCTGTTCATATTCTGCATCACTCTCTCGGGTTCGGGAGAAACTTCTTGAGAAAGTTCGCGCCGCATCACCGAAATCGCGCTAGCCATAAATAGAGCAGCCGGAACGCCCTTACCGGAAACATCTCCCACAGCTATCCAAATATCCCCTTGAGAGTGGACGTAGACCTCAAAAAAGTCGCCGCCAACTTCCCGCGCGGGATAGCAACAAGCTTGCACCCTGACAGTTTCAAAATCCGGCCAACTTTGGCGCAACAAGTTTGTTTGGATTTGGCGGGCCACCTCCAACTCGTTTTGCATCTGATTGGCTAAATCCAGAGTGCGCTGATAGAGCTTAGCTTGAGACAGGGCGAGAGCAGCTTGAGCTGCTACACCTTCTATTAACTCTATCTCTTCTCCCGACCAAGGGTTAGTGCCACCTTGCTGACACAGGGCTAGTACCGCCAGCAAGTCTTGCTGATAAGTTAGGGGCACAGCAATCTCAACCGAGTTACCGTCAGCCCCACTGTTGGCGCTGACTTGAGTTTGGCGGCTGGCTACGGCTTGAACCAGCAAATTTTCATCAAAAGAAAAGCTGCTAGGTTCGGCGTTTTGGGCTTGGTAGGGAAAGGTACTGGGTAATAGTCGATCGACCTCTACCGGCCGCAGCATACAATAGTTGGCCTCAAAAGTTTGACCTACGGTTTGAACAATAGTTTGTACCATACTAGAGTAATCTAGCGACCCGCGAATCACGCCCATCACCTCATTAAACAGAGATTCCTTGCGTAAAGCGCGGCGCAGTGCAACGCTGCGCTGCTTGTAGTATTTGTAAGTTTCTGACGCTTGATTGATAACTGATTTGAGCTCTTCAGGATTCCACGGTTTGGTGATGTACTTGAAAACTTGACCTGCATTGATTGCTTCTACCAAGTCTTCAACATCGGTGTATCCCGTCAGCAGAATCCGAATCGTATCAGGAAAGCGATCGACTGTTTTCCCCAAGAACTCGGTACCATTCATTTCTGGCATCCGCTGGTCAGATATAATCACCGCCATCTCGCCCTGTTCGTCTAGAACGGACAGGGCGCTGAGGGCGCTATCTGCTTTGTAAACCTGAAAATCGCGTCGAAACGTCCGGTACAGCAAATCCAAGTTGTCGGGTTCGTCATCGACTACCATTAGTTTCAGTTTGCTTCCATCTCCCCGACTCATGCTATTCCCTACTCCTAGGCGAATTAATCAGGTCTAAAACTAGCTTGTCAAGTACCCTTGGCTGATTGGGCCGAGCCGAATCAGGATCAGGGGTTCGGGTTTCATAGGTCAGTGCCATGTTAGTGATACCACAAGGAAGTTCGGAACTTGCATCCGGTCGCGGCCTGACCAGAAAGAATTGGTTTAAAGCCCCAAGGTTGAGCGGGAGAAATTAAAATCAGACTATTCATTACTCCAATCCTCGGACTTCCTTCTTAGAGGTCGCCCTCAACTGTCAACTGTCAACTGTCAACTGTCAACTGAACAGACCTCGCCGCCTTTGAGAGCTCGTCCTTTATTCCCGTTACAGCCGAATCAAGTTAATTTTTCTGCCAGTCTGAGCTTAGCAGAACGAGAGCGGGGATTTCTAGCTAGTTCGTCGGATTGTGGCACGATCGGCTTTTTTGTCAGTACCTGCAAACACTCTGTTGCTCTCAACTGGTGCTTAACCGGCCTGTCTTCGAGACTGTGAAAAGTAATAATTCCAATTCTCCCACCGGGTTTTAACCATTTAGGCGCTTGGTTGAGGAAAGTGTCTAAAGACGCTAGTTCGGAGTTGACAGCTATCCTTAAAGCTTGGAAAGTGCGGGTGGCGGGATGGATTCTACCGTTGCGCTGCTTGGGTGGGAAGGTAGAGGCGATCGCACCTGCGAGCTCTGTAGTAGTTTCAAAAGGACGCGATTGCACAATCCGCCTCGCGATGCGCCGCGACAGTCGTTCCTCGCCGTACCTGTAAATAATATCTGCTAGTTTAACTTCTTCCCAGTGATTGATAATCTCTTCTGCGGTCAAAGATTGCTGCTGGTTCATACGCATATCTAGTTGAGCTGGATGGCGAAAACTAAAGCCTCGTTCCGGTGTATCGAACTGAGCAGAGCTAACGCCCAAGTCTGCTATAATACCATCAAATTTGGCATCAGGAGACTGATATTGGGCAAAATTGCCGTGCCAAAACTCGACGGGCGAGTTGGCAAATCGGGATTGGCAAAAACGGATGGCTTCTGTATCGCGATCGATCGCCACCACCGTCACATCAGGGGCCGCCGCCAAAATCAAACTCGTGTGTCCGCCGCCCCCAAGCGTCGCATCCAAATAGCGCCCGCCGGCACGCACAGCTAAACCCGCAATTAACTCACTTCCCAAAACAGGAACGTGATAGGTGTCAACACTGACATCCGATCCAGGGGTATCCTTTTCAGATAGCTCGATATCCTTCATAATCTATAAAAGTGAAACAAAAATCAACAATAGTCAGTTGTCAGTTGTCAGTTGTCAGTTGTCAGTTGTCAGTTGTCAGTTGTCAGTTGTCAGTTGTTCTCAGTTCCTAGTTAGAAAGTTTTTTTGCTAATGAGCAATGACCTGTTTGAGCAATTACCACTGACCAATGCCCAATGCCCAATGACCAATTACCAATGACCAATTACCTATTACCAATTACCTATTATTATGTCAAGAATTGAGACTAGAACTGAACCAATGGTGCTCAACATGGGCCCGCACCACCCATCCATGCACGGCGTACTCCGGTTAATTGTCACCCTGGACGGCGAAGACGTAGTGGACTGCGAGCCTGTTTTGGGCTATCTACACCGCGGCATGGAAAAAATTGCCGAAAACCGCACCAACGTGATGTACGTCCCCTACGTGAGCCGCTGGGACTACGCTGCGGGGATGTTTAACGAAGCGGTGACAGTCAATGCGCCGGAAAAGTTAGCGAATATAGCTGTCCCCAAACGGGCGAGTTACATTCGGGTAATCATGCTGGAGTTGAACCGGATTGCTAACCACTTGATGTGGGTGGGGCCGTTTTTGGCAGACGTGGGCGCGCAAACTCCCTTTTTCTACACTATGCGCGATCGCGAACCAATTCTCGACTTGTGGGAAGCAGCCACCGGCTACCGCATGGTAAACAACAACTACTTCCGCATCGGCGGAGTCGCAGCAGATTTACCCTACGGTTGGGTAGACAAATGCGAAGATTTCTGCGATTACTTCCTTCCCAAAATTGACGAATACGAACGTTTAATTACCAACAATCCGATCTTCCGCCGCCGGATTGAAGGACTGGGTACGATTTCCCGCGCCGAAGCGATTAACTGGGGACTATCCGGGCCGATGTTGCGGGGTTCCGGCGTGAATTGGGATTTGCGGAAAGTTGACCATTACGAATGTTACGACGACTTCGACTGGGAAGTTTGCACCGAAGCTGCGGGCGATTGTTTAGCCCGCTACTTAGTCCGAATTCGGGAAATGCGCGAGTCAGTTAAAATTCTCTATCAAGCTTTGAAAGCACTCCCCGGCGGCCCTTACGAAAACTTGGAAGCCAAGCGCTTAGAAAGCGGGCCAAAATCTGAGTGGAACAGTTTCGACTATCAGTTTATTGGCAAAAAAGTAGCGCCAACTTTCAAGATTCCTAAGGGCGAACATTACGTGCGTGTTGAAAGCGGCAAGGGTGAGTTGGGAATCTATATTATCGGCGATGACAGCGTGTTTCCTTGGCGCTGGAAGATTCGCGCTGCGGATTTCAATAATTTGCAGATTTTGCCCCACATCGTGCGCGGTGTAAAGATTGCGGACTTGGTGGCGATTCTGGGCAGTATCGATATTATCATGGGTTCTGTCGATCGCTAGATGAAAAAGGGCGATCGTATTTTTGGGCTATTTGCTAAAAAGTGCGATCTCCCTTTTTTTGAATCCTCGATCGGCTACTATAAACTATGGAATCTCAACAATAAAAATCATAGCTAAAAATTACTTGAGATCCGCACTGCGTGCAAATATACTCACTAATATCCTCATCTACTCTTAACCAGCGCAAGTTTGTGCTGTTGCAGTAGGGGCAATACTCAGTTACAGATAAACTTTCAGGGGGGATACACTGCCATTTTGGTAAATTAACAGCTACCTCTGACTCTAGGGAAGTTAATGTATTAACAGGTAAACTCCATACCCTATCTAGTAATTCATTGACTTTGAAACTTAATTCATTAACATTTTCAATCCACAAATAGCCGCAGCGGACAGCACGACAGATCGAAACGTTTCTCTCTTCTTCAATAAATATAGAGTTTCCCTTGGGATCGATCGCCTCGCATTTCCACAATGTTAATACTATAGGAACTTCTTGTGAGTAATTCACTATCAAAGCCGGGATATCGTTTAGTTGATGTTCTGTAAAACAAGCCACCCATATATCGCCGGCAATTCTCTTGCATCTTTCTAAAGAAACGCAATTTTTCAAGAAATTATCGAAGGCGATGATATCTTTGTCTACTTCATCGTGACCTAAGTAATTATTGCGTCTTTTTGTGTCTGCAAGATCGAAGATAACTAAATAAGCTGGTAATAATAACTCGCTGGATTTTTTGAACTCTTCTAAAAATGAATCTCTCGACATACAGAAGGATTATATTTAAAAGCTAAGGCTAGCTTATCACAGCGAGCGAAAATTGCCAATCTCAAATCTCAATTTTGCGATCGGCGTCAAAATGATATAATAAATTTTGAAAAATAGAGATGTTACAGAATGAATGCCAAATTTATGAACATCAAAATTTCTCTCTTTTCTCTTCCTCTGTGTCCTCTGCGCCCTCTGCGGTTAAAAAATCTTTATTTCCTCAATAAAATAACATCAACTATAAACTATGACAGTCCAGCAATTAGATATTAACGATAGCAACCCCGAACTCTGCGCTTTAATCAGCGAAAGAATTGCCGCCAGTCCCCAGCAGCGCATTACCTTTGCGGAATATATGGATTTGGCACTATATCACCCGCAGTATGGTTACTATAATGGCGATCGACCGAACATCGGCAAACAAGGCGATTTTATCACGTCGCCTCATTGGAGTGCAGATTTTGCTGAGGTTTTGGGCGAGCAATTTGTGGAAATGTGGCAAATTCTCGGCAAACCTCATCCTTTTACTATAGTAGAAATGGGTGCGGGGCGGGGAACCTTTGCCACACATTTACTGCAATACCTGCAACGACAACATCCCGATTTATTTAAAATATTAGAATACATTATTGTTGAGATTTCCCCTGTACAGCAAGCGGTGCAGCAGCAAAACTTAGCTGAATTTAAAATAGTCAAGTGGTGCAAGTGGGATGAAATAGCTAATAACTCGATTGTCGGATGCTTCTTTTCTAACGAGTTAGTAGATGCTTTTCCAGTCCATCAATTTATCATCGAACAAGGGCAACTTCGGGAAATTTACGTTACCGCAAACGAAGAAAAAAACGAACAATCTGGAAGCAAGTTTATTGAAGTAGTAGGCGAGCTTTCAAATCCTAAGATTGCCGAATATTTTGATTTAGTAGGAATTGATTTATCGGCAAGTGTCTATGGGGATGGTTATCGCAGTGAAGTTAATTTAGCAGCTTTAGAGTGGATAAAAACAGTTGCAGAAAAATTGCAGCGCGGTTATTTGTTGACAATTGATTACGGCCATCCGGCGCACCGCTATTACAATCCGAGACGCACAGAGGGAACGCTGCAATGTTATTACCGCCACCGCTATCACAGCAATCCTTATATTAATGTGGGGTGGCAGGATTTAACGGCCCATGCTGATTTTACGGCGCTGGAAAAACAAGGTGAATTGTGCGGTTTGGAGATGATGGGTTTTACTCAGCAGGCTTGGTTTTTGATGGTGTTGGGTGTGGGCGATAGAATTGCTTCTCTATCTGCAAATGATGCACAAGTATTGGATTTGGCAACATTTTTACGCAGGCGGGAAGCGCTGTATCAATTGATCGATCAGATGGGTTTGGGGGGGTTTGGGGTTTTGGTGCAGTGTAAGGGGCTGAGTGAGGAGGAGAAAGGGGAAAAGCTTAAAGGCTTGAGAGTGCCAGATTAGCTATGTAGATTAGTTTTCTAAGTTGATATTTGGACTTGATTAGGTTACAAAATTATTGATTCACAGTCTAACTAATACTGTTTTATAATTTTCGGAAAATCGACCTTGACAACCCCGGATCAACGTGAAAAAGCTTCTCCAAAGCCTCAGCTTGTTGCTGAGGAATGAGAATAGCTTACAATTTTTATTGTTCTTGTGGGATGGGCGTCCCGCCCGTCTAGAAAGGACGGGCGGGACGCCCATCCCACAAATATGTGTAAATTATTTAATTCACTATCCTGAGTGATTTCCAGTCGATCGCAAGGCCGTATTTCTGTGCGGAGTCGAGAGAAACGTCTGGAAGATTGAGCAGCAGTTTATCCCATGTACTGTGATTTTGTAAAGCCTCTACAACTACTCGCAGCGGCTCAGATAAAATGGTTTGAAAGTCTGCTTCTTCAGGAAACTGAATTTTAAATGCTAATTGCTCTTGAGGAGGTGTGAATTGAGCATTAACATTGTCGCGATTTCCTCTTGCATCAACGCGATACCAACCTACATCTGGCAAATAAACTGCATTGAAACCGTGCAAGGTGTAGGGCGCACCTTTGTCATCAAAGCTCAATCTTTGGTAGCAAAAACCTGCGGGAATGTTGTTGGCCCTCAGCAATGCTGCTAATAGGTGACTTTTGGCAAAACAATAACCTGTTTTGTGCTTTAGTACATCGGATGCTCGACAGGTGACGGGATTCATCTGATAGTCGTAGCTGTGGCGAATTTCGTCTCTAACCCACTCAAAACTAGATTGGGCGATCGCCTCTGATGTATGATGTTGTGATGCTATCTTGTTCGCGAGTGCTAAAATTGCGGGATGATCGCGATCTATAATGTCAGTCGCTGCTAAATAGGTTTTGATTTCTGGAATCATTTTTCTGATAGCCTTTCTGCCTGAGAACTGCTACAATCTTCTCATAAACCTGATGATTCTCCCAATCGAAGCAGCAAAAAGTTATGTTTTGAGGAGCGCCGTTTTTTGCATTTCTTCGTAGCAGATTTTGACTGCAATCTCACCTGCTAAATCCTTAGGATATTTGTAAATGCCGGTGCTAATGCAAGGAAATGCGATACTCTCGAACTTTTGCTCGATCGCGATTTCCATACATTTGCGGTAACATTGGGCTAAGAGTTCGGGTTCTCCGCAGTCGCCTCCTTGCCATACGGGGCCTACGGTGTGGATGATGAAGCGCGCAGGTAAGCGATATCCTTTTGTGAGTTTAGCATCCCCGGTTTTGCATCCTCGGAGCGATCGACATTCGTCAACAAGTTCCGGGCCTGCTGCTTTATGGATTGCGCCATCTACTCCACCACCTCCAAGCAAACTGGTATTTGCAGCATTGACGATCGCATCTACTTTCAGTTGTGTGATGTTGCCTAAAATAACTTGCATAAAAATAATTAAGCTTTAAAAGTCCATACCTATAATGATACAGAGAGAGTGGGTGCGATCGCAAAATGAACAATTTGGAATCGCATCAAATCCCAGATTCAGTACAAGCTAGATTCAAATCATCAATCAACCCCAATCGTTGCGCCCAGTCTGTTAAGTAACCCCGATCCAAATGCTCAGATTGGACTTTCAGAATTCCCAAAACATCATTCCATTGTTTTTGAGACTTAGATTGTTGCCGCCAGAGCAGTTTTGCCAACACAATATCTTCAGGAGAAGCAATCCAAAATTGTTCTACACCAGCTTCGTCAAGGGCTTCTAGTCGTCGCCTTGTCATTTTTGAGCGATCGAACTCAGTATCAGAATTCAGCACGAGATCGGCGTTTAATACGGAAGTCATGTGAGTGATACTCAACACCATGCCTCTGCCCTCTTGAATATCTTCTACCGAACCCGGAGGGCAGTAAAAACCAGCCGTTTCTAGTGCTTCAACTAATCGAAAAATATTATCCCGGAGTAATTCAATTACTAAATCTAAATCCCGTGTCGTTCTAGGATCGCCATAGACAGAAGCGGCAACGCCTCCTGTAATATAATAAGGAATAGATAATGTTTGAAAAATTGGGTGCAACAGTCGGGCGATGTGGCTGGGGTCTTGCGTCCACATAGAGGGTTCACTGGTGGGGGTTAAAATTGGCAGCCATTTGCTACGTAAGATCGATCGAGCAAATCGCTCTTTGTAAGTTGAGGGACAAGCTTTTTTCATGCCGCGCAAGCTAACAGTTTTTGCCCAACGATTTAATTTTACCCCCATTTGCCAGCGTTGGGAATTGGTGAGTTGTCGCAGTAGGTAGAAATCAATTGCATCAGCTTCAGGAGTTTTATCATCTGACTGGGGACGATATCCAGGTTTGATGGATATTTTCGGTATGGATTGAATCATTTTGCTTGTTGATTTCCCTAGTTCTATACATGATATCAGTTAACAAGTCTAACCACATAATTGCCGTATTCTTGATGATCAACTACTCATCAAGAATCATATTTTCAAACAAAATAGGTTCAATTCTCTTCAATACTTCCTTAACTAAATCTTCTGGACATTCACCGATCGAACTTGCTTGCCTTGCACGATAATCTTGCATAACGTAGTTGATCTGTCATAATTACACCTGTCACCGCTTCACCTTCTGGAATGGGAACATAAAACGGATTTTTTCGTTGTGTGGTGCTAATCGGACAGACAAACACAAACCCCATTTTTTGGTTAAATTTAGTTTGACTCACAACCAGTGCAGGTCGAGTACCCATTTGTTCGTGTCCTGCTTGAGGATCGAAATTGAGGCGAATCAAATAACCTCGTTCGGGGATGTAGTTTACCAAACTTCTTCTCCTTCTGGTTTCCCCCAAGAGATTTCTTCGCTGGGTTCTATTTCGCCTGCCAATAGTTCATCTAGGGTATATTTGGAAATTTTCTGATTTACAGGTTCTATGACCATTTTTCCATTTTCTATACTGCAAATTACCGAATCATCTGCTTTTAGATTTAACAATTTTACAATATAGTCTGGTATTGGCAAAGCTAAGGAATTACCCAAGTTGCTGAGGTGTATTTTTGCTGTCATACATTTGCGATTTTAATGCTCAGGTTTATCTATTATAACCGCTAGATAAGGTTGGGCGCGATCGGGCGCAGGGGTTCAGAAACCGGGTTTCTTCGTAAAATCTCGTGGGGAGGCGTCAATTGTCGCAGAAACCCGGTTTCTTGGATTTCGCGGGGGGACTCAGAAACGGGGTTTCTTCACAAACCTAGTCAACTATTAAAGTTGAAACAAGGGGAGGGTTTGTCCGGTAATTGCCTCATGGAAGCCTTGCTGAATCCCTTCGAGGACTGTTTCAATGGGGTCATCATCAGGATCGATGTCAGTATCTTCCGGTACTAAAACAATAATCCTAACGTGGCTGTGGTTTGCAAAAGCAAGGGGGCGATCGATACAAAGCATTCCTCGATCGTCAATTTTTCCAGTAGTTTCAATCGCTTTCATAATATCAGAAACTCGATACAGTTCACTCAGAGAATAAATCTTCTAAATCTCGGTAGCCGCTAACAACCCGCAGAACTTCAATTCCTGCTTCGATCGCACTGTAGAAAATTAGGTAATCATCGATCGGAAAACTCCGTACATTTTCCATTAACTCATCCCGATTGCGTCCCAGAAGGAGGAAACTTCGAGAGAGTTTGACACTTATTGTTAATTCTGTCCAGAAAGCTTTCTGCTGCATCAAAACCGCTGCGATCGGCAATATAGTCCATAATGTTTTCTATATCCCGACTTGCCGGAACTGTAAATCTACAAATCTGATTCATCTATCTGCTTGCGTGCGACGTTGTTGCAGCTTTAAGCGCAAACTCCGAAACATATCTTCAGCATTAATTACTTCACTTCGATCGGCCGCATCCATTCCCAGACGAATTTTTTGCTGGAGTTCTTTGAAGCGTCATTTATAAATATGCTCCCATTTATCTGACTGCAAGAGTTTGATGAAAGCTAAGACTTCTTGTTGCTGGTCTGGCGATAAGACCTTCACCTTTTCCAAAATGGCTTGTTCGACGGTCATAATTATCTGTTTCCTTTTGATTGCTATTTGTACAATCTAGTAACAACATTATATCAAACGGGTGGCTCAACAGCAATTCAGGGGTGAGTTCAATTGCGAATCGCTCAATTAAATCGCCAATAACTTCCAGGTAGCGTCGCAACTGCTACAGTATTTCCCAACAAATCGAAAAACTAAATGATTAAGAAAATAGTCAATTTGACTCATCTCATCTAGATTAATCTATTTTTATGCTATCGTCTGATTTTATTAAAGAGTAGCTCACCGACTTGTGCTACCGTCTAGGGGTTGCGATTGGCTTCCCTGGTGTCGCAGGCGATCGCGAGCCGGAAAAAATCCCATCCTCTTATCCCACATTCCCAATCCTCCATTATGATAGCTAAAAACTCTCCCACAATTGGACTGATTGAACCTCCAGCAACGGGACTCTATGATGCAGAAGGTAAAAATTGGACTTCTTTATACAGACATCGTTCCTTAATCAGCAAGCAAGTTTTGATTCCTGACTTGCAAGCAGGAGGATTTGATGCCCGATTGGTCAACCTCAGAGACGACAATTATAGTGAAGAATTTGGGGAGATTGTCTGGAAAGGGATGACCCTGCGGAAAACTTACGTTGGGGGCAAAATTGCTGCCCTAGATCCCCAGGCCTTCGATGCTTGGGGCATTACAGTGAATTTCTCCCAAGACCGTCAAGTCACTTGTATGGTGATTGAGCATCTGGCTAAGGGAGGTCGTCCCATTGTCGTTGGTGGGTCGGATGCTTTCGCTGAACCGCACCACTACTTGAAGGCCGGCGCAGCAGCAGTCGTTCAGGATAAATCTGGGGCAGCGAATTGGGCTATTTTTGACTATGTACTGGGAAAAACCCCACGAGAAGAACTCACGGGTGTCATTCTCGCAGATGGTAGACAGTATCCCAGGAAGGCTAAAGCCAAAAGTCCAGAGGAGTGGGCACTACCATCGGTGGAAGTGGCGCGGGAGTGTTTAGGGACACTGCCCAATGTCCAGGGAACTGTTCCAGTAGGTTCGTTGGTAGCTGACATTGGTTGCGATCGCACCTGCGATTTTTGCATGACACCTACCTACGGCACTGGCTTTCGGAGAATGTCTCCTGAAACATCCCTCAAATGGTTGGCGATTCAGAAAGAAGCGGGGGCTCGATCGATCAATATCGGTTCCGATCAATTCCTCGCCCGTGGACTCTTTCCTGAGGGGCGACAAGAGATCCTCGACATTACCAATGGTGCGCGGGAGATGGGAATAACTCTGATGTGGCCCAATGGTTTAGAACTGAGGAAAACAACTCTGGGAGCTGGGCGTAACTATGAAAGCAGCGACCTCAGACCTGACGAAGAACTGATTGAAGCACTGTTTGGCTGGGACGGCAAAGTCGGTTGTCCTTTGGCTTATATCCCTGCCGAACGTCCCGTTTTTGGACGAGAAGCTTACAAGAAGCTCCTTCCTTGGCAAGAGCATTGTACCTTGATGAAATCTGTGGTCAGAACTGGTGTACCTGTGATTGCTTATGGGATCATTATCGGGCTACCCGACGATGACCATGAGGACTTGTTACTTCTTGAGGAAGCCATCTCAGAATTGGTCGATGAACTGGTAGAGATTAACCCGCAATTGGAATTTCAGACTTCGTGCTACAGCATTATTCCCTTGCCCGGAACTCCGCAATCTTATGACTTACGGAAATCAGGAATGCTACAGTTTGAAGACCCCTGTCTTTGGGGGGTATGGACAACGACTTCCAATACTAAGCACCTTACCTACGAGCAGGTTTCCGATTGGCAAATTCGTCTATCTAAGATTCGGAGATCTCCGTCTGAATTTACCAACTATAACGGCGAATATTCAGCGATGGTTAGTGACGCTTCCTCCGACGACTCAAAGGTTGTGTTGGCGAATTTGAACTAAACACCGCTCGTGGGAGATTACATCGGCGAATTTGCGAGCGAGGATCAAGAAAATGAAGAGGAATCTGAGGTATAATCAATGCCTTTTTGACGCTTAGCAGAACGCTCGATTTCCCAATGTACAAGCGATCGCCCAAAACCCGGTTTCTCGGATTAGCGTGCGGGGTTCAGAAACCGGGTTTCTGTGACAATTCAAATTGCGGGCGATCGCAAATAACTTCCAGGTAGCGTCGCAACTGCCTTCAGGAAGGTTGCACAGCAAGATGACATCTGAATAAAGTTGATAGTTCATAATTCTTCTGATTCGGGCAATTGTTGCTCGTATTGGCCTAGAATTTCTCGAACTGTTTCGGCCGCGATGTCTGATAGATCTGATTTAGAATAGATAGTCACCAAAACGATGGAATCGCTAGTTTTGAGGTAATAAATAGCACGGTAGCCAGCGCTTTTGCCTTTTTGAATGTCGCTGTTTTTAATTCTGACTTTGAAAATTTCGTACTCCATTCCCGGAATGCGATCGCCCGGAAGTTCCCCCGCTTGAAGTTGTTCGATTACAGGCTGAATGTCTTTGCGAATGTTGCGATAGCGTTTGCCTAAAGTTCGCAAGTCTCTTTGAAATCGGGGGGTGAGTTCAATTGCGATCGGTTGTGGATCAATTGTCATCGATGCCATCCCACAGTTGAGACAAGGGAAGAGTTTGTCCGGTAATTGCCTCATGGAAGCCTTGCTGAATTCCTTCGAGGACAGTTTCAGTAGGGTCATCATCGGGATCGATGTCAGTATCTTGACGAATTTCTTGTTGCAGTTCTTTGAAGCGTCCTTTATAGATATCTTCCCATTTATCGGACTGCAAGAATTTGATGAAAGCTAAGACTTCTTGTTGTTGGTCTGGCGATAAGACCTTCACATTTTCCAAAATGGCTTGTTCAACGGTCATAATTATCTGTTTCCTTTTGATTGTTATTTTACAATCTAGTAACAACATTATATCAAACGGGTGGGTTGACAGCAATTCCAAGTTTCATAAAATACTACGAAGCTACTGCAAAATCTGTGTATTGCCGCATCCCAGGTTCGTGAAATGCTAACACAATATCTTCCTTGGGAACTCCTGCACGCACTAAATCCGTTGCAATCCCATCTTCTGTCCAGTCTTCCTCAATCCAGAATTTGCGATCGCGAATCCGAACGTAAACAGTCATCCCGGTAATACGTTCTCCCTTTTGCCAGCCCAGATTCATCCACATATAATGACCGTTTTGTTCGTCGGTAATTAAGAATGTTTCGATGTCTGGTTGAGGATGGCGATTAGACAATTCTACATACTGGGTTAAAATCCGTTTGATTAGCTTGGGATACTCGGTTAGTTTATCCATTGTACTATTTCCTCTACTTATTTGCGATCGACCAATTTATACCTCAACATATTTGCATAAAGTCCTAGCTTCAGGAATAGACGAACCAGATTGACGCAAATCTTCTAAATAAAAAACTATTGCTGCTTTAATTTGCTGTTCTACTTCCTCGATAGTTGCACCTATTGCTACGCATCCGGGTAAATCTGGAACAAAAGCAGAATAATTGCTTTCAGATTTCTGAATCGCAACTGCATAACGTATAATTTTGTTTTGACTATCTGCTTTTGCGTCTGCGAACACAATA
The DNA here is from genome assembly GCF_020737865.1 of Microcoleus sp. PH2017_35_SFW_U_B. Classification (NCBI taxonomy): domain Bacteria; kingdom Bacillati; phylum Cyanobacteriota; class Cyanophyceae; order Oscillatoriales; family Microcoleaceae; genus Microcoleus; species Microcoleus sp. PH2017_35_SFW_U_B. The sequence goes on along the minus strand of NZ_JAEQDE010000026.1, from coordinate 3,245 downwards.
AAACCGACAGGGGTTAATTCCCATCTGTCACGAGGCGAATTTGTTTCTACAAATCGTTGAACCAAGCCATCAGCAGCCAGTTGTTTTAAGACAACCATCATGTCAGGTTCTCGCGGTACATCTCGACGGGAAAGTGCATTCGCGAGTTCGTACCAACTCCACTTTCCTTGACCTTTAGCTACTAATTCCAGCAGCACTAATTCAAGGTGGGTTAACTGAGTTAGGTTTTTCATGAAAATTCCTCAATACCTCTTTTATCTCTTAGTCTGCGGAGGCAGACTTTGTTTATGTAGACGCGGTTTCAACCGCCGGGTGGCTGCGTCATAATTGATTTGCAACAGGAATTTTTAACTTGACAAGGGATTTTTGTAGAACACTGGGTTTAACGCTCAACCAAACTTGTTGGCGATCGTCTTTAGTGTAGCCAATGACAACAGCACCAACAGGCGAATCAATATCGGGATACATTTCTGGTGTCATCGAGCCGGTATCGAGAAAGTCTGAAATTTGAATAAGTCCTTTTACTTCTGCATCACCAAGATTGACAAACACTCCAAAAGATGAATGAAATTCAATCTTGCCGTATATGAGTTTTCCAAGTGGATACTTGGACTCGATCGAGTTCCAAAATTCTTGATTCATAGTCAACTATTGCTGTTTTAGGATTCTCGGAAACTGATTCAAAATGGGAAAAAGATTGTGCGGGATTGCTAGTTCAATACTTGGGTCACCCTGATAGAATGTTTCCAGTGGCTTAAATGTTATCTCGTAGGTTTGCTTGTCTATTATCACCTCCAATATTCCTTGCTGGTAATGATTGTTATATTCTTCAGCCAGACTTCTCGAATCGGGGGCTGCGAAGTAGCATTTGCCATTTTCGTAGGGTGGATTGTTTGGAAAGTCTGCTGGCTGGAAACCATCTCGCAATAATTTTTGCGCTAACCCTGGTTGGGGAGCCTTATAAATTGTGACTGTCTGAGTAGAATTATCTGATGTCATCTATCCTAGTAACAACATTATATCAAACGGGTGGGGCAACAGCAATTCGAGGGTGAGTTCAATTGCGAATCGCTCAATTAAATCGCAAATAACTTCCAGGTAGCGTCGCAACTGCTACAGTGTTTCCCAACAGGTCGAAAAACTCAACGCTATAACGTGTTTCTAGTCCTGCAACGTGATGCTGTTCAACAACTGTACCGATATCGCCGCCATAAAGTCCTTCTTCTGGAAGGTTGCACAGCAAGATGACATCTGAATAAAGTTTATAGTTCATATTGAAACTTCATTGTAAATCTTGTCACGGTTCCGATTGACCTTAAGTTGTGGTAATCTAGAATGATTGTAGCCGATCGTTTTAGTCATTTGAGGAGCCACCATGAAAACAATTGGGCTAATTGGGGGAATGAGTTGGGAATCTTCTATTGAGTATTACCGCATTATTAACGAGGTCACCAAGAGCAAGCTTGGGGGATTGCATTCTGCTAAAAGCGTGATGTACTCAGTTGACTTTGCAGAAATCGAGGCTTTGCAACATCAAAGTCGTTGGCAAGAAGCAGCAGGCTTGATGGTTGCAGCAGCACAAAGCATTGAACGGGCAGGAGCCGATTTTATCGTTCTCTGTACAAACACAATGCATAAACTTGCGGATGAGATTGAGGCAAATATTCAAGTTCCGTTTCTCCATATTGCGGATACGACGGCTAAGAAGATTCAGTCCAGTGGCCTTCAAAAGATCGGCTTGTTGGGTACTCGTTTTACGATGGAGGAAGATTTTTATCGAGGGCGACTGGTAGATAAACACGGGCTAGAGGTGCTCATTCCAAACGACGATGAACGAGAGGTGGTACATCGAGTCATTTATGAAGAACTGTGTCTTGGAATTATCAATCCAGAATCGAGGAAGCAATATATCGAGATTATGAATAGCTTAGTTGAATCCGGTGCAGAAGGCATTATTTTAGGCTGCACAGAGATTGAGTTACTAATTCATACTGGAGATGCTACGGTTGGATTGTTTCCGACAACGAGGATTCATGCAGAAGCAGCAGTAGAAAAAGCAACAACTGCGGTACTTATTTGCGATCGCAAATAACTTCCAGGTAGCGTCGCAACTGCTACAGTGTTTCCCAACAGATCGAAGAATTCAACGTTATTTTGGGGCTGTTGGTAGGGGGTGAGAAACCGGGTTTCTTCCTGAATCTGGGTGGGGATTCGGAGATTGTCGCAGAAACCCGGTTTCTGGGATTTTGGGGCGATTCGTGGGGAGTTAGAAACCGGGTTTCTTCCTGAATCTTGGTGGGGATTCCAAGACTGTTGCAGAAACCCGGTTTCTTGGAATTTGGCTATTCTTCAAAGGTTAAATGCTGGATTAATTTATCGCTAGTTAAGTCTTCTAAAAAGTAGCGATAAGCATCTGCTGACTGAAATTGCGATCGCACTTCATCTATTTTAGGTAAACTCCCCCGGCGCAAATCAATATATTCTTGATAGCTGGAAAATTCCCAATCTTCTGCTTTTTTAACTATATTAGCACATACTGGGTTTAAGTGAATATAGCGAGTGAGATGTAACAAATATTCTTCTCTATCTACATGAATCGCTTGAAACCTTCCCTGAAACAGCGAACCGACTTTTTGATAGCGTTTATTGATAGCCTTGACATAGGACAGAGTAAATGTCTGCATCAGTCTGGGAAAATGATCTGTTCTTAGATAAACTAATAAATGATAGTGGTTTGGCATCAAACAATACGCAATAATATCGACATCATTCGTAACCAGATGGTTTCTTAATTGGCGTAAAAAATAAATATAATTTTGTTGTTCAAAAAAGATGAGCTGACGGTTATTACCTCGGTTATAAATATGGTAGTAATTACCCGCTTGTAAGATAACTTCACGACGTGGCATATGGCATATCGGTGGGTAGGTGAGGGAACTGGTGGGGGGTTAGAAACCGGGTTTCTTCCTAAATCTCGGTGGTGATGCCAAGATTGTCGCAGAAACCCGGTTTCTTGGATTGTGCGCGGGGCTCAGAAACCGGGTTTCTTCCTAAATCTTGGTGGGGATGCCAAGATTGTCGCAGAAACCCGGTTTCTTGGATTGTGCGCGGGGTTCAGAAACCGGGTTTCTTCCTAAATCTTGGTGGGGATGCCGAGATTGTCGCAGAAACCCGGTTTCTTGGACTTTGGGGTGATTAGTGGGGGTTCAGAAACCGGGTTTCTTCCTAAATCTTGGTGGTTATTC